>CALGIB010000213.1 GCA_937915955.1 uncultured Pseudomonadota bacterium | reverse complement strand
CGTGGCCTCGTCCTCGCCAGAGCTTGAAGCCCGCCCAGCTCATGTAGACCAGGCCGAAGGCGATGAGGCCCCAGGCCGCCAGGTGGCCGCGGATGCCCTCGATCCAGCTCAGCTCGCCCACCGCCACGCCCAGCCCGATGCCCACCAGCCCCAGCAGCACGCTGCCGAGCACGTGCCCCAGCCCGCAGAGCGCCGTGACGCCCAGGACCCGGCCCAGGCTCCAGCCTCGGGCGCGCCCCAGCACGATGAACGGCAGGTAGTGGTCCACGCCGATCAGGGTGTGGAACAGCGCGATCGAGCAGGCTGCTCCGAGCAGCGCGAGGGTCGTGGGGTCCAAGGGCGGCTCAGGGGAAGGTGCAGACCACGACGCCATGGACGGACGAGGGATCCACGAGTCCGAAGTGACGGCTGTCGGTGCTCTGGGCGGGGTTGTCGCCCCGCAGGTCCAGGCCGGCCCCGATGGCCGCCACCCGCTTGAGCAGGGGGCGACCGTCGCGAGGATCCGGCGCGAGCACCACGCAGCCGAGGGTCACCGGCGCCCGGGGGTCGACCAGCACGGTCTGGCCCGGGAGCAGGGTGGGCTCCATCGACGAGCCCACCACCGTGAAGCGGCGTCGTCGTCGGAGGAGCCAGGCCAGGAGCTGCCTGGCCGATGCCCGGGCTGGGCTCAGGAGGCCGTGTAGTAGGGCACGTCGCGGTTCTTGGTCTTCCAGAACAGGTCGTGGATCTGCTCGATGTAGCCCATGAGGTTGTTGGCGTGCTCGATGCTGACGTGCACCTTGACCGCCGAGCACTCCTTGGCCGCCTTCCAGAACAGCTCGTGGATCTCGGGGTGGGCCTCGAGGTGGTGGGGCTTGAAGTAGTCCGTCCAGAGGATGAGGATCTCCTCCTTGGCCTGGTGGGCCTGCTCTTCCTTGATGGTGACGTAGCGGCCGAAGGTGTTGTTGTAGGCGACCACGGCGGCCTTGTCGTTGGCGTCGGGCAGCTCCAGGGCCAGGAGCTTCTTGGTCATCGAGACGGCGGCCTCGGCCGCGATGCGGGCGCTGGCGGGGTCGTAGACGCCGCAGGGGCCGTCGCAGTGGGCGTGGGCTGCGGGCGCGGGGTTCAGCTCGTTGAAGCGGCGAATCAGGCTGCTCAGCATGGTGGTGTCCTTTGGGGTTTGGAAGGATTCCAAGAGGTGCGAGGAGCCTATTCGGGCCCCCCTCGCTGTCAAGGCGCCGGGCTGGTTAGACCCAGGCCGCCGGAGGTACGCACATGTTGGAGATCGGGCCCCTCACCTTGCAGTCGCGGCTGATCGTCGGGACGGGAAAGTACGCCGACTATGAGCAGATGCAGGCGTGTCACCTCGCCAGCGGGACCGAGATGGTGACCATCGCCGTTCGACGCGTCGATCTGACCGCGCCTAAGGGCCAGAACATCCTGGACTTCATCGACCGGGACAAGATCCACATCCTGCCCAACACGGCCGGCTGCTTCACCGCCGAGGAGGCGGTCGTGACCGCGCGGCTGGCTCGTGAGCTGCTGGGCACCGACCTCATCAAGCTCGAGGTCATCGGGGACCCCAAGAACCTCTTCCCCGACAACGAGGGCACGCTCGAGGCCGCGCGCATGCTGGTCGAGGACGGCTTCGTGGTCCTGCCCTACTGCCTGGACGACCCCATCGTGTGCCGGAAGCTCGAGCACATCGGCTGCGCGGCGGTCATGCCCCTGGCGGCCCCCATCGGCTCGGGCCTGGGCATCCGCAACCCCTACAACCTGGCCATCATCCTGGAGCAGGCCGGGGTGCCCGTCATCGTCGACGCGGGGGTCGGGACCGCCAGCGACGCCGCCATCGGCATGGAGCTGGGCGTCGACGCGCTGCTCATGAACACCGCCATCGCCGGGGCCCGAGATCCGATCAAGATGGCCACGGCGATGAAGCAGGCGACCACGGCCGGGCGGCTGGCCTACGAGGCCGGTCGCATCCCCCGCAAGCTCTACGCGACCGCCAGCTCCCCCGTCGACGGGCTCATCGGCGGGTAGGCTGCCCCTGTGCTCCTCCTGCTCGCGATGGCCTGCTCGGACGCGCCGGCCCCGGCCGATCTGCCCGAGGCCTTCTCGCTCGGCCCCGAGCAGGTCTGCGCGGACCCCGTCCAGGGCTTCGACCGCCTGGTCGAGGTGGACGTCGGCCTGTCCTCGCTGGCCTACAACTCGGGCGAGGCCGAGGTCTGCGCGCGGCACCCCGCCTCGATCCTGGCCGAGGACCTCGACGGTGACGGGGACATCGACCTGGCCTTTCCCCAGCCTGGGGGCCTGTCCGTGGTCGAGGAGAACGAGGGAGGCCGCTTCACCGCGGTGCCCGTGGGCCTGGCCGCCGAGGACGGGGTCTACGCCCTGGCCGCCGGCGACCTCGACGGCGACGGGCTGCCCGAGCTGATCGCGGCTGGCCTGGGCTCGCTGCGGGTGGCCTGGAACAAGGGGGGCCTGAGCTTCTCGAGCTGGGAGCTCGTGATCGACGAGCCGGGCTACCCCCGCGACTGCTTCGCGAGCCTCGCGCTGGGCGACGTGGACGGCGACGGGGACCTGGATCTGTCCCTGGCCGGCCTCGATCGGGTCCCCAGCGCCGGGCACGTCTACGGCAACGAAGAGGACGAGTTCCAGGCGGCCGGGGACCGGCTGCTGATCAACCAGGACGGCGCCCTGGTCGAGCTCGGTCAGCTCGAGCCAGCGGGTGTCGAGCGCATGAGCCTGGCCCAGGCCTGGTTTGACCGCGACCTGGACGGGGACCTGGATCTCTACGCCGGCACCGACCGCAGCTGGGCCGACTTTCCGCCTCAGGCGGTCTACCGGAACGACGGCTGGAACGAGGAGGGCCCGCTGCTCTTCGAGGACGCCGCCGACATCGGCCTGGCCAGCCGCGACTGGGCCATGGGCCTGGACACGGCCGACCTGAACGGGGACGGCCACCCCGACCTGTGCGTCAGCGACATCGCGACCACGCTGCCCTGCTGGCTCTCGGACGGTGGCGGGGGTTGGTACGAGGCGGGCGCGGCGCTGGGCCTGTCGGTCTCGGTCGAGGGACACCCCGAGCTGCCCGCGGACTGGGAGCAGCGCGAGGCCTACCAGCAGGATCTGGTGTTCTGGGGCCTGGACCTGATCGATCTGGACAACGACGGCTGGCTGGATCTGCTCACCTCGGCGGGCCCCGTGCCGGCCACCGGGAACGTGCGCGACGGCCCCAACGCCTTCCAGCCGGACGCCCGGTTCGTGGGCGGCGCCGAGGGCTTCGCCCAGGTCGGGCACGGCGACACCCGCTGGAGCTTCGGGCAGGCGCTCGCGGACCTGTCCGGCGACGGCCACCCAGAGCTGATCCAAGCGCACGACGAGGGCCTGCCTACGGTCTGGGACAACCCCTGCGGCGCCAACGGCTGGCTCGAGGTCGAGGTCCCCGGCTTCGGCGCCCGGGTCGAGGTGGAGCTGGCGGACCGGGTCGAGACGCGAGAGGTGCACAGCCTCCGAGGCGGCAGCCAGGGGCCCTCCCGCGTACACGTCGGCCTGGGCGGGCTCAGCGAGGCGAGGGTGCGCGTCACCGTGGACGGCCAGGTCTTCGAGGGGCTGGTGCCCGCCAACCGCCTGCTGACGGTGACGCCCTGAGGCGGCTGCTGCCGATCTCCCCAGGGGACGGCCGCGCCCTCGGTCCCTGGCTC
>CALGIB010000212.1 GCA_937915955.1 uncultured Pseudomonadota bacterium | reverse complement strand
CCCGTGCTCTGCGGTATTCCGCCGCAGATCGACCCAGGGTGACCGTCAGCCTCCCCTGCTCTGCGGTATTCCGCCGCAGATCGACCCAGGGTGACCGTCAGCCTCCCGTGCTCTGCGGTATTCCGCCGCAAATCAGCCCAGGGTGACCGTCAGCCTGCGGCGTCCTGCGGGTTAGAACAGCGGCATGTCCAACGAAGTCCGCCTCACCCGGCTGGTGGCCTGCGCGGGTTGAGCCTCCAAGCTTGATCCCGAGGTCCTCGGGCGCGTCACATCGCAGCTGCCTCGATCTCAGGACCCGCGCCTGCTGGTCGGCTTTGACACGTCCGATGACGCCGGGGTGTTCAGGCTGCCCGACGGGCGCTGCCTGATCCAGACCCTGGACTTCTTCACCCCCATCGTCGACGACCCCTACACCTTCGGGGCCATCGCGGCGGCCAACAGCCTCTCGGACGTCTACGCGATGGGCGGACGTCCGCTCACGGCGATGAACATCCTGTGCTGGGACGAAAGCCTGCCCGAGCACATCCTCGTCGAGATCCTGCGCGGCGGGGCCGACAAGGTCGTCGAGTCCGGGGCGGTCCTGGTCGGCGGCCACAGCGTCACGGCCCCCGAGCTTAAGTTCGGCCTGAGCGTCACCGGCGAGGTGGCCGAGGACGCGTTCTGGACCAACGCGGGCGCGCAGCCCGGCGACGAGCTGGTGCTGACCAAGCCCCTGGGCACCGGCGTGGTGACCACCGCCGCCAAGCAGGACGCCTGCCCCGAGCACGCGCTGGTCACGGCCATCGAGACGATGGCGCGGCTCAACCGAAACGACTTCACGGGCGTGCACGCCTGCACGGACGTCACGGGCTTCGGCCTGGCGGGCCACGCCTGGGAGATCGCGCGGGCCTCGGGCGTGCGCCTGGTCTTCTCGGCCGAGGCCCTGCCCCTGCTCCCCGAGGCCCTGCGCCTCGCGGGCCTGGGGCACCTCACGCGGGGCGACAAGAGCAACCGCCGGCTGGTCGGCGCCGCTCTGCTCATGGACGGTGTGCACCCGGATCTGCAGCGCCTGATCGTAGATCCCCAGACCTCGGGCGGGCTCCTGGTCTGCGCGCCTCCGGGGCAGGTCGCCGGCGTCGTCGTCGGCCACGTCACCGATCAGGCTCCGGCCGTCGAGTTCCGCTGAGTGCTGCTGCTCCTGCTGGGCTGTAGGAGTCCCGAACCCGCGCGGATGATCCTGGACGTCGAGGCCCCCGGGCTCTCCGCCGAGGAGGTCGAGCTCCAGGTCCTGATGCTGCTCGAGGCCGACCTGCTGGGCCGAGCCAGCCACCTGGAGTCCTGGGCCTGGCCGGACTCTGGGCGCCTCGTCGCCTACCTCGAACAGGGGTCCTCCACCGAGCCCCCACGGACCCTGCTGCCCGAAGGTGTCCAGGTGGAGCTGCAGGTCCTGCGCCAGCCCGAACAGCGAGCCAGCCTGGTGTTCACCGACCCTGAGCCCGATCGGGCCCGGCTCAGCGCCGAGGACGTCGCGCTCCAGCTCCGACGCACGCCCTGCGTCCACTCGGTGACGGTCGTCGGAGCGCAGCGCGGCCTCACGGTGAGCGTCGACCCCGCGCGGCTCGCAGCCCACGGCCTGACGTTCACCGAGGTGCTCGAGGACCTGGCCGGCGAGCCCTGGGACAAGGCCGTGATCCGGGGGGTCCCCCTGGTCGACCTGGCGACCTTCGAGCAGGCACCCCAGGCGCCCTGGGTGCTCTACGACGGCCACCCGGCGGTGCTGCTGCAGATCCTGGGTCAGGGCTGCGAGGACCTCGACGGGCTGCTGGCGGGCGTGGACGGACAGCTCCTCCCGAGCGGAGACGGCGACGTGCGCGTCACCGGGTCGCGAGGCGAGGACCTCAAGCGCTTCGCCGACGAGGCCCGGACCCAGGGCTCCGAGCACCAACTGCTGGTCTGGGACGAGCGCAGGGCCTCGCTGCGGGTGACCACGAGCGAGCCCGGCGAGGTGGCCCTCGCGCTCCAGCGCCTGGCCGACCAGAGCCCAGGCTCCGAGGCCAGCGTCCACGGACTGCCCTCCATCGAGGTGGTGCTGCAGGGCGAGCGCGGGGAGCTGCAGGCGGCCTCGAACATGCTCCGAGCCCAGCTGGAGCAGCTCGGACGGGTAGACGGAGGGCAGGTCCCGCTCGAGCCCGTCGTGCGCGTCCGGACCGACCGGGAGGCCGCCGCGCGCTACGGCGTGTCCACGCGCGACGTCGTCCGCGTCACCCAGCCCCAGCGCCTCGAACAGGGCACGATCGCGCTGGACGGGACCTGGGAGCACGCCACCGTGCGCTCGCTGGGCGGTCCCGTGCCGCTGCGCGCGCTGGCCGACATCGAGCTCGCCGCTGAGCCCGCCGAGCTCTACCGGGACAACGCCCGACCCGCGCTCATCCTGCGGGTTCGGACCTCGGATCGGGCCGCGGTGCTGCAGCGGATCGACGGGGCCGAGCTCCCCCCGGGGGTCAGCGCGCGCGTCCCGGAATAGGTGCGTGCATGCGCTTTCACGAGTCCCACTTCGACGTCTTCTTCGACGACCTGGACATGTTCGGCATCCTGCACAACGCCCGCTACCTGCTCTTCATGGAGCGCTGCATGGGCCAGTTCTGGAACAAGCTCGGCTGGGGCGGCTTCGACGGCGAGCGCGACCCCGACCAGTTCCACCTCGTCCGGCTGAACCAGGTCGAGTACCTCTCGCCCTTCGAGGGCGTCGGCCCCGTGCGCGTACGCCTGCAGATCGAACACCTGGGCACGACCAGCCTGGTGATCGGCTTCCAGGTCATGCCCATGGACGAGGACCGGGTCCTCGCGCTCGGACGCCGGGTGGTGGTGTGCGTGGACCCCGAGACCCGCAACAAGCGGGCTTGGTCCAGCGACTTCAAGCAGCGGCTGGAGCCCTACCTCGAGGCCTGAGGGCCCAGGCGCTTGCTCAGCACCACGCTGCGGGAGTTCGTGACGGGTCGCCAGTCCGCGTGGCCCACCAACCGCTAGCCCCGAGGAGTGTACAGGGCGATCAGCCGGGGTGGACCCCGAGCTGCCCGATGGTGGCGACCTCGGGGTGCTGGTACCAGCAGCACTCGCCCGCTCCGGCCCGCTCGGCGGTGGCCTGCACGTCCCGGTGCGAGGCGTAGGACCTCATGCCCGCGGCCGCCAGTGGGGCATAGGCCGCGTGCAGCAGCGCGGTGAGCTCGACGAGGTCGTCGCCGGGGCGCAGAGCTCGCAGAAGGGTGCTGGGCTCTTCCATTCCGGCGCTTACCCTGGCCTCGATGAACAAGACGGACACACGACGCAGCAAGTTCCTCTCGCTGGTGCTTCGCCACCAGCCGGGAAAGGCCGGACTGCAGCTGGACGAGCAGGGGTGGACCTCGATCAAGGCCCTGCTCGAGGGCGTGAACCAGGCGCTGGACCGGGGGCTGGCGATGGACCGCAGCGACCTGCAGCGCGTCATGGAGCAGAACGACAAGCGCCGCTTCGAGCTCGACGAGACGGGCACTCGGATCCGCGCTCGCCAAGGCCACAGCGTGCCCGTGGAGCTCGGCTACGAGGCCCTGGAGCCGCCCGAGACCCTGTTCCACGGGACCCACCCCTCGGCGCTGGTGAGCATCGAGGCGCAGGGGCTGCGCGCCATGAAGCGCCACGCCGTGCACCTGTCGGCGGACCTGGAGACGGCTCGCCGTGTGGGCGGCCGACGGGGTCGACCGGTCATCTTGATCGTCGAGGCCCGGCGCATGCACGAGGACGGACACCGGTTCACGGTCACCGACAACGGGGTGTGGCTGACCGAGGCGGTGCCGCCGGAGTTCCTGCGGTTCTCCTGACCGGGGCCCGACGGGGTGGCGAGGAGCCCTTGGAGCCCAAATCGCCCCAGGCGCTCCCCATAGGGACTCTGCCCCAGCCTCCTGGGCCCGCTTGGACGCCGGCGCCAGACCACCGCCCTGTCCGAGCTCTCCCGCCGGCCCAGGAGGCGCTGCACACACTCCAACGGCCCGGCGTAGGACAGCACCACGCTCACCTCAGCCAGCGGTCCCGCGTCGGCCCGCCGCAGCCCAGCAGCGCCAGGATCACAGCAGCTCGCCGTCGTCGTCCCGCACCGGCCCCAGCCCCGGCGAGAGGAACTCGACCCGGTCGCCCTTGCGCCACTCGTAGACCTCGAAGGTGCCCGCCGGCGTGGTCACCAGCAGCCGCGCCCCGATCTCGACGAAGTAGGACCGCTCGTGGGGCGCGTCCTCCTCGCCGTCGACGCTGAAGACCCAGCGCTCGATGCCCTCCCACCGGTCGCCCGTCTCGATCTCGCCCGCAGCGAGCAGCAGCGGGGGCTCCTCCCATACCGTCCTCTGCAGCCCCTCGGTCACCTCGCCGCCGTCCTCGATGGACAGCCGGAGCTCCTGCTCGGTCCACCACAAGCCCTCGGCGTCGCAGCGGTAGCGGCGGGTGTCCTCGAACTCGACGTGCTTGCCCTCGCGGGTCTCCAGCTGCCCGACGCGGACCTCCTCAGGCTCGGCTCCCGCGACCACGCCTCGGGTCCATGCCCCGCTGGCCAGGTCCTCGGAGTCCGCGTGCACCCGCCAGTCCTGGCCCCGGTCGAGCTCGAGCCCAGCCAGCGAAGGGCAGGGATCCCGCGTCGCGCTGTCCACGAGCGGCTCGCGCGGCGAGCAGCCCAGGATCAGCTCAAGGAGCACAGAGCCCCAGGACGCAGCGGCTGTCCTCGGCGCAGTCGCCGTCGCCCACGCACTCGCGAGCCCCGTCCTGGCAGTCGGGATCCAGCTCGCAGGCGCCCCGGTCCTCGAAGCAGACGCCCAGCAGGCAGCGGCTGTCGTCCGGGCAGCCGGCGTCGTCCCAGCACTCCCGGGGTCGAGGTACGCAGCTGCCCTCGGCGCAGCGGGCCTGGTCGCCGCAGTCACCGTCGCCGAGACAGGCCCGGGCGCCGTCCAGGCAGCCCCCTCGCACGCAGCGCATCCGGACCTCGCAGCCCCGGTCCTCGCCGCAGCTGCGCACGGGGCTCAATTCGCCCAGGAGCGGGGCGCGGTCGTCGCCCGGAGCAGGGAGCAGCTCCTGGCCGGTCTGCGTGACCACCGGGTCCCGGCGCTCAGCCCGCTCCAGCTCGCCGACCTCGTGCTCGTCCGCCCTCAGCCCGAGGACGAGGGCGACCACCAGCGCCACGAAGGCCACCAGGGACAGGAGCTTACGGTTCTGTGACATCGATTGAGGGCCTAAGCGGTCACCCGTCGCTCGGTCCAGGCGTAGGACCGAACTGAAGGAGCTCGCGCGTGTACGAGGATCCCACCCCTTCCCAGCCCTGCGTCGACATCCAGGACCTGCTCTGCATCGACGGCGACTTCGCCCTGTACGAGGCCCAGGCCGAGGGCCGCCCCGTGCAGCTGTGGGTGGGCCACGGTCCGCGCTCCCGCGTGGCCTTCGTCGAGCGCTCCAGCGCCTGGCTCAACCTGGCTCCCGCGGGCCTGATGGGCTCCGATCAGGTCGGTCACCTGGACGACGGCACGCCCTACCGCCTGGATGAGCAGGCCCAGGGGCTGCGCGCGGCCGACCTGGACACTCCCCTGGACGAGGCCTCGATCCTGCAGATCACCGAGACCCTGGCTCGCCGGATCGGCGTCGCCCACGAGCAGGAGCTGGTCCACGGCGCGATCGGCCTGGACACCCTCCGCCTGGCCCAGACGAGCCGAGGCTGGGACGCGGCCCTCTGCGCTCCGGCCCCCCTTCCGGACCGTGACAGCGCCGCCGACCTGCGCGACCTCGCGGTGCTGGCGCTGAAGCTCAAGGACCCGACCGCAGCCCTCGAGCCCGCCTCGTCTCGACGCTTCCAGCACGAGGGCCTCAGGAACCTGATCCGCAGCTGCCTGGCCGAGGACGAGGCCCTGCAGCCGGCCAACGCCTGGGCCTTCCGGCAGCTCCTCGAGGTGACGCCGACGCCCGCGCGCTGGCCCTTCCTGCTCGCCGGGGGGGTGGCGCTGGTGACCGGGGCCCTGCTCCTGGGCTGAGCACGGACCAGCCGCCTGCCCGGCGCGCCCCCGTGGCATGCTCGCCCCATGATCTGGCTGCTCGCCTGCACCTCGAACCCCGCCGAGAGCGGCCTCGACAGCCAGGCCCCCGCCCGCGCCGCGCTGCAGCTGGCCTTCCCGCTGGCCGAGCCCGAGCTCTTCACCGAGACGGTCGGGCTCGACCATGACCCCGAGGTCCACACCGGCATCGAGCAGCTGATCTGCGCCGCCTACGACGGGCGCCCGTTCCCCGCCTGCTACGACGAGCACAGGGGCTCGGACTACATGCTCGACGGCGGCTTCGAGGCCATGGACGCCGGCTCGGCGGGCGTGCTCGCCGCCGCAGACGGGGTGGCCGTCAGCGTCGAGGACGGCCACTACGACCGCCGCCACGGCGACGCGGCCACCTTCGAGAACGACTGCGACGGCTACGAGAGCGTGGCCAACCACGTCATCGTCGAGCACGAGGGCGGCTGGACCACCCGCTACTGGCACCTCATGACCGACTCCGTGGCGGTCGAGGTCGGACAGTCCGTGGCCTGCGGCGAGCCGCTGGGCCGGGTCGGCAGCAGCGGCAACTCCAGCGCGCCCCACCTGCACTTCCAGCTCGAGGACAGCGCGGAGGCCGTGGTCGACCCCTACGCAGGCGAGCGCTCACAGCCCGAGACCTTCTGGGTCGAGCAGGGCGAGCCCGAGGGGCTGCCAGGCGGCGCGTGCCCTTGATCCTGCTGCTGGCCTGCGCCTTCCGAGGCGTCGAGCTCGAGCACGCCGAGGTCGCCGAGCTCGAGCTGGTCCGGGTCCAGGGGGACGGGCGCCTCTTCGTCGCGCTGGACAACGCCTGGGGCGAGACCATCTGGTTCGTCGACACCGGCTACTCGGACACGACCTGCGATCAGGCCTGGGTCGAGGGGCTCGGGGTGAGCCACCGAGCCACCCTGTACGCGAGCCGCGGCCTGGGCATGGTGCGCCTGCGCAAAGCCGAGCTGCCCCCGTTCACGCTGGGCGGCCACCAGGTGCTCGCGCTGCCCTGCGCGGTGAGGGACCTCGCCGCCACCAGCAGCGTGCCCGAGGGCGTCGCCGGGGTGCTCGGGACCAACCTCCTGCGCGAGTTCGTCGTCGAGATCGACCGCACCGACGGGGTGATCCGCCTGCACGACCCCGCGCTCTGGCGAGGCGAGACCGACTTCCAGCTCAGGCGCGAGGCCGGCACCCCCCGCCTCCGCGCGCCCGTGACGCTGGACGGTCACACGACCTGGCCGGTGATCGACACCGGCGCGAGCAGCTCCTGGCTCCAGACCGGACGCATGGACCTGACCGAGCTCGAGCCCCGCGAGCTGATGGTCAGCGGCACCGGCTCGAGCGGGCCTCGCGTCCAGACGACCCGGGTCTTCGAGGCCAGCGCGGCCATGCTGGGTGGCCTGGACTCCGGCCCGATCGAGGTCTACCGACGCGAGAGCGTGCTCCGAGACCCCTTGGTCGGCATGGACCTGATCGGCCGCTACGATCTGGTGCTGGACTACCCGAACCGGGCCGCCGCCGTGACGCTCTCCGATCCGGCTCGCCTCCGGCGCGTCCGCCCAGCGGACTGACCCCTACTCGCCGAGCAGCGCGTCCACGGTCTGCTGATCCGCCCCCGGGAACTCGTAGTCCCGGAAGTCCCCCGGCGGCACCCAGCGGACCTCGTTCACGTGCTTGGCGCTGGGCTCGGAGCCCGGCACCAGCTCGCAGTGGTAGACGAGCAGGTCCAGCGTGTAGCGCTCGTACTCGTGGCTGACGTGCAGGCTCAGGCCGCCGACCACCACGCGGGCCTCGATCTTCTCGAGCAGCTCGCGGGCCAGGGCGTCCTCGTCCCTCTCCCCCAGCTCGACGCGCCCGCCGGGGAACTCCCACAGCAGCGGCAGCACCGCCTCGGGGCGACGCTGGGTGATCAGGTAGAGGCCGTCACGCTCGACCTCCGCGGCGACGACCCGGACATGCGGCTTGGACATGGACGACCTCTCCGAGCCGGCGGGGTATAGCACGGGACCCTGTGCGGAGGACCTGATGACGCTCTTGCTGTGGCTGTCCGGCTGTGCTGTGACGACGATGATGACCCAGGGTCGCAGCCTGCCCACCCTGGGCGGCGAGGTCGAGGCCGCGGGGCTGGCCGGCAAGGTCACCGTGACCCGCGACGAACACGGCGTGCCCCACATCCGGGCCGGCTCCGAGGCCGACGCCGCCTACGCCGTCGGCTACGTGCACGCCCAGGACCGGCTCTTCCAGATGGACATGGCCCGACGCCTGGCCTACGGCCGCCTGTCCGAGCTGCTGGGCGAGGACTACGTCCAGCTCGACACCTTCATGCAGGCGCTCCAGCTCGAGCAGCGGGCCGCCGAGGCCGTCAAGGCCATGGACCCCGACACTCGCTTCGCGCTGGCCGCCTACGCCCAGGGCGTGAACGCCGGCCGCGAGGCCGCGAAGTCCCCGACGCTCGAGCACCGCCTGCTCAAGGAGGACCGCGTAGGGGAGTGGAAGCCCACCGACAGCATGGCGCTGGTCTACCTGAACAGCTGGTGGCTGGCGACCAGCATCCAGACCGAGCTCTTCGCCTGGACCTGGCGCAGCGAGCTGGACCGCGACGACCTGACGGCCCTGCTCCGGAGCCACAGCGCCGACCCCGAGGTCGACCCCTACTGGAACACCCTGCGCAAGGCCCGCACGGGCGACCTGAGCGGCGCGGCCCAGGCCTTCTTCGGCTCGATGAGCGGCTACAAGAACCCAGGCAACAGCAACAACTGGGTGGTGTCCGGCGAGCGCAGCCTGGACGGCAAGCCCATCGTCGCCAACGACCCCCACCTGCTCCGCCAGGTGCCCGCCCCCTGGTACCTGGTCGACTACAAGGGCGGCGACACCCACGCCGCCGGCGCCACCATCGCCGGCCTGCCCTGGGTGGTCGTGGGGCACAACGACGGCCTCGCCTGGGGCGCCACCAACGTCATGGCCGACTACGTCGATCTGGCCGTTGTCGAGCGCGACGGCACCATGGACTACATCCTGGCCGGCCAGAAGAAGACGCTCGAGGAGCGCCGGGTCGAGGTCGGCGTCAAGGACCTCGAGGACCCGGTCGGCGGCAGCGTCTACTGGACCGAGATCGGCCCCGTCATCAGCGAGCTGTCCGGTAGCCACCTGCTGGTGCTGCGCTGGAACGTGCTCGAGACCACGGACCTCAGCGCCGGCTACCTGCACGGCCTCAACCGCGCCCAGACCGTCGAGCAGGCCCTGGCCCTGGGCGGCGAGGGCACCACGACCAGCCTCAACATCGTGATGGGCGACACCGAGGGGCACATCGCCTGGAAGGCCACCGGCGCCCTGCCGCGCCGCAGCTCGCACAGCGGGCGGGTGCCCTACCCGGCCAGCAGCGAGCACCACGGCTGGGACGGCTGGCTCGAGGGACTGCCCAGCGAGGTCGAC
>CALGIB010000211.1 GCA_937915955.1 uncultured Pseudomonadota bacterium | reverse complement strand
CAGCACGTCCAGCCAGGCCAGGCCCCGCAGGAGCAGCGTCTTGCCGAAGCCCGAGGGCGCCGAGAGCCCCAACGTCTGGCCGACCTCCAGCTCCAGGTCCAGCCCGGAGAACAGGGCGCGATCCCCGAGACGGCGGCTCAACTGGCGGGCGGTCAGCAGCAGTGCGGGCTCCGTTCGATCACGTTCAAGGTACCGGAATCACGGCTTCCAAGGAGTTGGCACACCGCTTGCGCCGCCCTCGGATGGATGGAGTGACAGGCGGATCGTACTTAGCCGGGGTCAACGAAACACCCATCGACAGTCCCTGGAGACATACCGATGATCCGCATCCTGACCCTCTTCTCGATCTTCGGCTGCAACAAGGCCGGCTCCGACAACATCCAGCTCGAGTGGCAGCAGGGCGAGACCTTCCACGTCGCCGCCGCCTACAAGGACGCCGCGAAGATGACCCCCGAGGGGGACTTCGAGGCCTCGCTCGAGGGCGACAACGGCGCCAGCTTCGACACCGAGTCCTGGTCCGATGACCTGGTCTGGACCTACCAGGTCGTCGAGACGGGTCTGGTCCCCGACGCCGGCGACGAGCTCTTCGCCTTCGCCAAGACCGCCACCGGTGACGTCGTCAGCCTGACCGTCATGCGCGCCTGGCTGGACGAGAGCCTGAACGACGACGAGGGCATGCTCGGCGCCGACCCCGTGGTCTACCTCGTCTTCCGCGAAGACAACGACCGCCTGGCCGGGCTGGTGAGCTTCACCAACGTCGACGGCGAGCGCGTCGAGGCCGCCTACCGCAGCGACGAGCTCGGCAAGGCCTGGAACGCCCTCAGCCAGTCGCAGCTGACCGCCGCGCCGACCTACCTGGCCCCCTTCAGCGCCACCTGGTCGGACAGCACGCGGGTGATGGAGAACGGCGGCGTCGTCGAGAGCTTCGAGGTCGACAGGGGCGTCACCGACACCTTCTTCGAGGACGAGGTCGGCGGCGGTCTCGTCTCCGCCCGCTACGAGGAGGGTCAGCCCTGGCCCACCTGGGTGGTCTCCGACAACCTCGACGCGCGCCTGATGACCCCCAACGAGGTCGAGGCCAAGCGCGCCAGCCTGCCCTACCTGCTGCCCGAGGCCCCCGAGGACTTCGACTACCGGGCCGCCCTGCAGAGCGCCATCGACATCGACCAGGCCCTGACCCTGGACGAGGAGACCCTCAGCGGCGGCTGGGACGTCTCGGCCTACGAGGAGTTCACCCCCTGGGCCGGCTCCTGGTGGCCGCTGAGCGAGGGCGCGCTGGTCTTCGGCTACAACAACCGCGACACCTTCTCCGGGCGCATCAAGGACAAGGCCGACCCCATCAAGAAGGACATGGACAAGCTGTCCGACGAGATGCGTGACCTCGAGGACGGCGCCGACAAGGACGCCAAGGTCGAGGAGTACCGCGCCAAGCAGAGCGAGCTGGTGACGCTGCTGGTCGACTACTACAACGGCATCCGCCAGGATCTGGACGGTGGTCGCATCACCGTCGCGGACGGCAAGATGACGCACACCGAGGACGGCTGGAGCTACGATCTGGACGAGCTGAGCCCCATGGACAAGATGGCGCTCAAGATGTACTTCGACAACAGCATGCCGGGGAACAACCCCTTCTTCCTGTCGGCCTGGGAGATCCTGAACTCCTACAACCCCGGCGGCGGCAGCTGGTGGGGCCACTGCAACGGCTGGGCGGCCGCGGCCATCCTGACCAACGAGCCCACGCAGTCCAAGGACGTCAGCATCGGCGGCGAGACCGTCGAGCTGACCACCGCCGACCAGAAGGGCCTGCTGACCGAGTCGCACTACAGCACCCACAGCCGCTTCTACGGCTCGCGGTACTACAAGGACGGCGACGACCTGGCGGACCTGTACCCCAAGTCCTTCCACAACCTGGTCAACTTCTACATCCGCACCCAGCGCGTGCCCCTGGTCTTCGACACCACCGCCGGCGACGCGGTCTGGAACTTCCCGGCCTACGGCGCCGACATGGACGTCGTCGAGACCACGGACCCCACGCAGGCCAGCAAGATCAACATCAACACCGCCTCGGTCGAGGAGCTGGACACCCTGCCCGGCATCGGCCCCAGCAAGGGCGCCGCGGTGGTCGAGTACCGCGAGAGCGTCGGTCCCTTCCAGTCCATCGAGGAGATCAAGGACGTCAGCGGCATCGGGGACGCGACCTTTGACGACATCAAGGGCTCGATCACCATCGATCCCTTCCAGCGCACATTCTCAGTGACCGCCAACGTACGCTTC
>CALGIB010000210.1 GCA_937915955.1 uncultured Pseudomonadota bacterium | reverse complement strand
TGGCGGAGCAGCTTCAGGGACGGGTAGATGTCCTCGTTCGACAGCCACCAGCCCGGGGCGTAGACGCGAAACTCGATCTCGTGCGCCTGACCCTGTCGCATGGCGAGGCTCCAGGACGAGGCTTGCTCGGGCGTGAAGTAGGGGTGCAGGGCCCACAGGCGCCAGCCAAGGTAGCTCGAGGGGTGGAGGTCGTGGCGCTCCTTGATGTCCCAGGCTCTCCAGCCGGGCCCGTCGAGCAGGGCCCCTTGGATGATCCGATGGAAGGCGGACATCATGGCCTCTGGGATGACCTTGACGTGGTCTTGCTCGAGGCCGCGGAGGCGGTCGACCGTGACCTCTCCGATCCAGCCATCCTCGCGACCGAGGTCGGCCAGCTGCTCGTCTGTCCAGCGCCGGCTGGCCAGCTCGTCGAGCCGATGGGCGGCATCGAGGTTCGCTCGGAGGTCGTAGAGATCCCGGGCCAGCGGCTCGTCGTTCGGGTCCAGGTCCAGGATCTCCTCGGGGGGGGTCGGGCCGTCACGGTCGACCGCGTCCTTGAGGCCCTCCGGGAGGGGGAGGGCCCTCGTGATGTGGCCCTGCAGACCCAGCTCCGAGATCGCCCAGGCCCAGATGCGGTCCCGGGTAGCCTCGTCAGGGCGGCCGTTGCGTGGCCCGAAGAGCTGCTCGATCGCGAGCCTGGTCGGGTCCCAGCGATCCCTACCGATCTCCACCGTCGCGACCGAGAGCCCGGAGGGCAGCCGGTAGCTGAAGATCAGGGCCTCGTCGTCGCGGACCTGGCTCCAGAAGGTCCCGACGCAGTGTCCCATGCTCTGGCCCTCCTGCTCGAGCTGCCGCCGGGTCACGAGGCGCTGGAGGTTGGACCCATCGGGCCAGCGGTAGACCACGAGGCCTGGCCGCGCCGGGGTGCCGAAGCCGGCCGCGTTCGCGAAGCGGTCGTGCCAGGCTGCAGAGAGCTCGACGACCTGCTCGACCGACAGGGACAGCAGCCCAGCGGGTCGCTCAGCGTCCAGGAAGTCCAGGACGTGGCCGGCCTCGAGCTGCAGCTGGATGCTCAGCGCCGCCTGAAAGGCGCCCTCCGTGGAGCCGTCTCCTGTGGCCTGCATGCGCCGATGGATCTGGAGCCCGAGCCAGGGGATCAGGGCGTCGAGCTCGACGCGGAGGTCCCCCTCGAGCTGGAGCCCCTGGAGGAAGCGATCTTTGTGGTCGTGATAGAGCTCGCTCAGGGGCGGATCATTGACCCAGGTCCGCTCCAGCTCCCGGGCCAGCCCCGCGTCGGTTCGGAAGCTCACGCCAGGGCTGGCCGCCCAGCTGTCGACGCCTCCATCCACCCCCCTGGCTGGCCGGCCGACCTGCTCGGCCTCGATCAGGAAGAACTCGAGGCCGAGCCTCACCGCGGGGCCGTAGGTGGCCTCGATCCAGGCCAGCCTGGCCGCGGTGCCTTGGAGCCTGCGGTCAGCCAGCCCCAGCCGACCCTTGAGCTGCGCCATGCGTCCGCGCGCAGCCTGGCCCTGCTCGGACTCGGCCAGGGTCGCCAGCAGGAGGGGGATCCAGAGCACGCCACAGGGTAGCAGGGCCGGACGACGGGAGCCAGCGCTCAGGGATCCCAGAGGGGCCCCCACAGGCGGTCCTGCAAGGGCACGCGCTGGCTCATCTCAGGGGTGACGGCCGTGGGCTTGGCCACCGGGGTCGGGCCGATGAGCCACTCGGGGTGCTCGACCTGCATCGTCGCGAGGTGGTCCTCGCAGAGGTCCATGGCCTCGGGGACCCTCCACCCTGGGAGCCTCACGCGGACGGCGTGGGAGCCGTAGAAGCCGCAGCCCTTCATCGAGCAGTGTCGCATGTCAGGCCTCCGCCATCAGCCGCTGGCCGATGCCCTTCGCGACGAGGGGGGGGACGGCGTTGCCCAGCCCGAGGATGACGTCGCCGCGTCGGCGCTGCTCCGGGAGCCGGTAGGACTCAGGGAAGCTCATGGCTCGAAGGTTCTCACGCTCGGTGAGGGTGCGGTAGCGGTCTCCGTCGACGACGGCCCACTGGTCGGCTCCAGTGATCGTCCTGATGGGCTCGGACAGCGCCAGCCCCCGGTGGCCCGTGACGTTCTGGATCACGAAGCGCTCTCCGAGGCCGCGAGCGCGCCCCCGGGCGATGCGGCGCCTGGGCCCTTCCTGCAGGGAGGTGATGGGTCGCCAGTGGCCGAGGGTCCAGTCGATGCAGGGGCCGAAGGCGATCTCGGGGACGTCAGGGTCCTGCAACGTGACGGGGCCGGTCAGGGAGCCGACGACGAAGAGGCGCTTGCGGCGCTGGGGCACGCCCCAGCGGGAGGCCGTCAGCACGTTCTCGGTCAGGTGGTAGCCGAGGGCCTCCAGGGCCATCTTCCAGATCGGGTAGAGCGTCCAGCGGCGCACGTCAGCGACGTTCTCGATGACGAGGAAGCGGGGCCGCTTGACCTCGGCCATGTCGACGACGGCCCAGGCCGTGCTGCGGAGCAGGTCGTGGGTGCGCTGGACCTTGCCGCTGGCCTTGCGAGCGGGCTGCGCGGCCTGGCTGTGGCCCTGGCAGCTCGGGGAGGCCCAACCCAGGTCGAAGTCGGGCCAGGAGGCGAAGTCGGCCTGCCGCAGGTCCTGCAGGCGGTGCTCGGTCTTCGGGTGGTTCAGGCGATGGGTCTCGACCGCGAAGCTCCAGTGGTTGGCGGCGAGGAGGACGTCACAGCCGGCCATCGAGAGGCCAGTGGTCGTGCCTCCGAGGCCCGCGAAGAGGTCGACTGCGGTGAGGGACATGGCGGCTCCGGGAGGTGATGATCCATCCTTAATGGGGCCCTTGGATGAGGCAAGTTTTTTGTCCACCTTTTTTGCGGCGTGCGTTGGACAGGTGGATCCGAACACCCTACGATTCGACCATGTCGACCTCCACCCACGCCTTGAGCCTCTCGATCCTCGGCGCCCTCTGGGCGTCCATGCGCTCGGGTCAGCCCCTCGCAGCTCGGCGGCTCGAGGGCTGTCGTCGAACCGTTCGCGTCGTCGACCTGGCCTGCGGTGCTGGGATGGCCTCGCTGGGCGTCTGCCTGGAGCTCGAG
>CALGIB010000209.1 GCA_937915955.1 uncultured Pseudomonadota bacterium | reverse complement strand
GGGCTGCTGGCGGTGGGGGTGCTCCTGGCGCTCTCGGGCAGGTCCCGATGAGCGCGGTCGAGGCGGCCCGCGCGTCGATGCCGGGCTCGGTGGTGGTCGCCGCGCTCTCCGAGCTCACGCTGGCCGTCCTGCTGAGCCTGGCCCTGGGCAGCCTGGCCCTGGCCATCCTGAAGCCCAGCGCCGCGAAGCTACGCCTGGAGTGGCCCGAGCGCGCCCGGTTCACCTGGCCCGCGCGCAGGGGCGGAGCGCTGGTGCAGCTCTTCATCCCCTTGCTGGTGGGGGCCATCGTGCCCGTCCTGGGTGGCCCGTTGGCCCCCTGGACGCTGCCCCAGGGGGTCGGCCTGATGGCGCCGCTGTGCTGGGTGGTGATCCAGGGCCTGCGCCTGCGCTTCGAGCGCAGCCTGCACCCCCGACCCGAGGAGTTCTCGCCTCGCTCCTTCCTGCTCGGACGCTGGGCCTTCCTGCTGGTGATGTACGGCCACCTCTTCCTGCTGATGGGGCTCGCGGTGCTGGTGGCCGGGGCGCCCGGCTGGACGGTCTGGCCGGCCCTGCTCGTCGCGGCGGGCCTCATCCTGGCCTGGTCCCACGGCGCGGGGGCGGCGCTGGCCGAGAGGCTGGGCATGGCCGGGCCAGCCAGCCCCGAGCTGTCCGAGATCGTTCGGGAGCGGGCCGAGCGACTGGGCCTGCGGCCCAAGCCCGTGCGGGTGCTGTACTGGGATGGCGCCAACGCCTTCGCCTTCCCCATGGCCCAGGAGCTGATGTTCACCTCGGGCGCGCTGCGCTGCCTGAGCCCCGAGCAGCTGGCCGGGGTCGCCGACCACGAGCTGGGCCACCTGGCCGAGAGTCGAGGGGTGCTCCTGGCCCGCACCGCCACCGCGCTGGCCTACGCGCCGCTGGTCGCGCTGGTCCCCGCCTGGAGGACCCTGGGCGTCGCGGGACCGGCGCTGATCCTGCTGGGCGCGGTCGGCATCTCGATGGCCACCGGACGCCTGCGTCGCCGCATGGAGGAGCGCGCCGACGAGCACGCCCACGGCGAGGACGGGCCCGCCTACGGCCTGGCGCTGGAGGCCCTTTACCGCCACAACCGAGCCCCCGCCGTGCTGGGCAAGGGCCCTCACCCCGACCTCGCAGACCGGATGCGGGCCGCCGGGGCGGAGCCCTCCTGGCCCGTGCCCGAGCCTCCTTCGCGCTGGCGGCCGCACCTCGGGCTCGGGGTCGCCGCCCTCGTCAGCCTGTTGGTGGCCCCGCTGCGCGCCGGGGTGCTGGTCCTGGCCTGGCTGGGTGGGCCGATGACCGGCCTGTGGGGAGGGACGAGCTGGAGCGAGCTGGGCTGGCAGGCCGAGCCCGGGCCCGCCGTGGGCCTCTTCGAGGCCGCGCTCGAGGAGGACCCCAGCGACGAGCAGGCCAAAGCCGGCGCCATGCAGGCGCTGGCGCAGCTGGGACGTTGCCAGGAGGCCTGGGCCTACAGCGAGGGCCTGCCCGAGTGGTGGATCGAGCCGTGGATGGAGCTCAGGGAGCGCTGCCCCCGTCCGTGAGCAGGCCCCCGCAGCCCGGGCAGAGCACGTCCTGCTGCCCCAGGTTCGTGCCGCATCCGGAGCAGCGGGTGCGGGCCATCGACCCGCCCAGCAGGCCGCCCAGCATCCCACACAGAGGCATCAGCGCGAGCGAGCGCAGTTCGTCGAAGGCCGACACCCCGAGCAGGCCCAGCGCCAGCCCGAGGACCAGGCCCGCGCCGGCTCCGGGGTAGCCCAGGTGCCCGGACCTGCGCGCGACGGGCCGAGCCCCCTCGGGCAGCTCGACCAGCTGCCCCAGGTCGTCGGCGTCCTGGCTCAACAGCCCCTGGAGCTGCGCGTGGCCGCCCCGACGGAAGTGCGCCACCGCCTCTCGGACCGACTGGGCCTGCTCCCTGTGGAGCGGCCCCAGCAGGCGCTGGAGCTGGCGGTCGCTGAGGTCCCGGGCCGCCAGCTGAGCGCCCAACACGAAGCACAGACTCTCCGAGGACAGCGCCCCGAGCGGCCGGGACTCCAGGACCAGGCCACCCTGGGCGAGGCGTCGCTGACGCTGGCCGCCCACGCAGGCCAGCCCGAAGCCCAGGTAGACCGCGGTCAGGTCGGTCAGCAGCTCCTCCAGCCGCGGGTCCTCGACACACAGACCCCGACGATGCCGCCACGCATGGCTCACCTCGTGACACAGACTCGCCGGCTCGGGAGGGACGCTGGCGCGCAAGCCCCAGCGCAGGCGCAGGCCCTGATCCTCGATCAGCCAGAGCGCACCCTCCCCGCCTCGCCGGCAGACCCGGGCCTCGGGGAAGAGCGCTCCGGTGTCCAGGTCGATGGGCTCGAGCTCGACCCGCACCTCGGCGAGCCCAAGGTGGCCCAGCAGCGCGCGGATCTGCGCCTCCGGCTCAGTGGACGGGAGGCCCTCGAGCAGCGGGCTGGAGACGAGGCGCGCGAGCCCCCCCTCCGCCACCAGCAGGCCCAGCTGATCCAGCAGCCAGGGGCGCTGCTCGGGGGGCGGGAGGCTCACGGGCAGGCCTCGAAGAGCTGAACGATCTCATAGGGCTCGTCGCTGAAGGACCAGGGGCTGTAGGTCTCGATCGGGGGCTCGCCGGCGATGACGAAGGCGTGCAGGTTCGCGAAGCCCTGGGCGGTGTGCACCCGCGGCCCGGGCCAGGTGTCCGGCAGGTCCCAGGTCTCGACCAGCCGCAGGCAGGCCGCCTCGTCCGGCTGCTGGGGCCAGGGGGCCAGCGCGACGGCGTGACGGGACATCGGCATGCCCTCGTCCTCGAGCGCGGTCCAGCCCGCCGCCTCGAGGTGGTGCTGCCAGCCCCAGTGGCCTGCGAAGCTGCCCGGTCCGGGGCCGAGCAGCCGCGCGGCCTGCTGGTGAGCCTGGGCGAAGCGGTAGTCGTCGACCAGCACGCCACCGCCGACCAGCAGGTTCACGCCCACCGCCGCCGCCAGCCACCGGTCGCTCAGGCCCGCTCGAGCCGCCGCGAAGATGGGCCCGGCAAGGAAGGGCAGCCAGTAGCGGCCGGCCGCGAAGCGCAGCGTCAGCAGGAAGAACAGGCCACCCAGAGTCCAGGCCAGCAGCAGCCGATCCTCGGGGCTCTTCCAGCGAAGCTGGGCCAGCGCAGCGCCGCCCGCGGCCGAGAACAGCACGGTCAAGCCGAAGCCCAGCCCGCTCTGGGCCGAGCTCCAGGCGGCCACCAGCCCCAGCAGCGCCCCGGCGAGGGCGCCGATCCAGCCCTGCCTGCGGGCGCTGAGGACGGGGAGCAGCCCCACGCCGCCCAGCATCGCCAGCGCCGCCACGGCCTTTCGGAAGACCTCGATCCCCGTGTTGCTGACGGACTGGAACCCGGTCATCGCCAGCAGGTGGACCTGTCCGTAGGCGTGCAGGTCGTGCAGGGCCAGCAGGCAGATGGGCACCAGCGAGAGCAGGGCCGGCCCCAGGCGGCGCCGCTGCCAGCCCGCCAGCAGCAGCAGCGGGATCAGGCAGACGCCCGAGTACCGGAACAGCGCGGCCGAGCCCGCCAGCAGCGCGAAGGCCCAGGCGCCGCGCCGGCTGGTGAGGAAGCCGCCCACGCCGGCCAGAGCGCAGGCCAGCAGCGGCAGATCGGGGGTC
>CALGIB010000208.1 GCA_937915955.1 uncultured Pseudomonadota bacterium | reverse complement strand
CTCGCCTGCCTGGTGCGACCGGGGGCGGGCAAGGACATCGGCATCTACACGGACATGCGGGACAACCGCGCCTGGCTCGAGCCCGCCTGGGGCGGCAAGCGCGTGCTCAACCTCTTCGCCCACACCGGCTTCTTCTCGGTGGTCGCCGCAGCACACGGCGCGAGCGAGGTCGTCAGCGTGGACCTGTCCGAGGCCTACCTGGACCGCGCCGAGGCGAACTTCGTCGCCAACGAGCTGGACCCGGGGCCGCACACCTTCCTGGCCCAGGACGTGCGCAAGGCGCTGGACCGCTTCCGCCGGCAGGGAGACCGCTTCGACATCGTGCTCCTGGATCCTCCGGGCTTCTCGCACTCGGACGAGGGCCTCTGGTCGGCCAAGAAGGACTACCCGCGCATGGTGACGTCCTGCCTGCGGGCCCTCGAGCCGGGCGGCTGGCTGGTCGCGGCGCTGAACGTCGGCGAGGTCAGCCCGCGCGACTTCCAGGGCTACGTGCGCCAGGGAGCCCAGAAGGCGGCACGCCGCGTGCAGCTGATCTTCGAGGGCGGCCAGGCCAGCGATCACCCTGGAGCGATGCACTTCCCCGAGGCGCGCTACCTGAAGTTCGGGGTCTACCGGGCGCTCTGAAGAGCTACTCCGGCGAGCGCAGCGCCACGACCGTCGTGCCGGTCACCACGAACTCGTTCAGCTGCACCGGCGCCACGGGGTCGACCCGGCGCAGCGGCGAGCCGTCCGAGTAGATGTAGGTCGGGCAGCGGTCGTGCAGGGCGCGCACCGTGGAGGTGCCCTGGGGTCCGACCTCGACCACGGCCTGCCGGCGCCCGGCCAGCGCGCGGTCCAGGGTGAAGCCGCCCTCGCGAGCGCGAGCCGCCCGAGGTCCGCTGCACCAGCGGATGTTGTCCTGGCCACGGCGGTCGGGCAGCGCCATGCCGGGGTGGTTGGGCTCGCGGCCGAGCTCGGTCGTCTGCCCCAGGCCCACCCCCATCCGGATGGCGGTGTCGGCCACGAGCAGGCCCGCATAGGGGCCCTGGCCGATGGAGTAGAAGGTGACCGCGCCGCCGGGGGTCGCGATCGTGTTCCCGTGCCGCAGGATGACCGTCTGGCTGGGCGGGACCGCCCGTCCGTCGATGCTGATGCCGCTGACGGTCGGCGTCAGGCGGACCGCGCTGGCGCCGATGTCGACCCGCGCGACGGCCTGGTCGCTGCGGTTCACCCAGCGCCCGTCGGGCAGCAGGTCGTAGGTGTAGCTGGCGACCACCTCGGCCATGGGGACCGCGGGCAGGGCCAGCCCAGCCATCACCAGCTCGACCTCGGACGCCGCGCCCAGATCCAGGATGATCGTGTTGCTGCTGCTGGGCCGCGACTCGACCAGCCGCACCTCGGCGATGGCGCGCGTGAGGGCCTCGGGCGTGCCGACCAGCATGCCGTGGCCGCCCTGGAGCCACTCGTAGCGGTCCTGCGGGGCCACGTGGTAGGTCGAGAGCCACAGCCGCGCGGGGTCCAGGACCGGCAGCGCGTCGATCACCTCACCCAGGTCCTTGCCGCCGGGCCGGTAGCCCTCGAAGACCAGGACCGGGTCCGGAGGCAGCGGAGGCAGCGGCTCGCCCTTGCGGATGTGGATGAGCGTGCGGCTCTTGACGGCCTGCACGATGGCGGGCGGCAGCCAGCAGCGCGTTCGGCCGACGGCCCGGTAGGTCGGGATGTCGCCGGTGATGCCCTTGAGCTGGAAGTGGCCCACCGACTCGAAGGGCAGCTCGGCCTGGTTCATGCACATGCGCGTGGACTCGGCGAACCAGAACTCGCCCGCGGGGGTCTTCGAGTTGATGCGCGCGGCCAGGTTGACCGCCTCGCCGAAGGCGTCGCCGTCGATCTCCTCGACGTCCCCGGTGGCGCAGCTGACGCGGATGACGAGCGTGCCCGCCTGGACGACCTTCTCGACCACGTCCAGGCCCGCCCGGGCCGCGTCGGTGGCGCTGTCGAAGAGGGCCATGTAGGCGTCGCCGAGGTTCTTCACGATCCGGCCGCCGCGGCGGGTCAGGATCGGGTGGACGAACTTCTCGTGGTCCGCGAGCAGGTTCCTCAGCCCCTCGCGATCCGCGCGGGACACGCTGGCCGTGTAGTTCGCCAGGTCCGTGAACAGGACGGTCCGCGTCGCGGTGGCCAAACGAGCCCTCCAAAGCTGGGTGACGATAGCCCAACACCTATCCCCGTGGCGGCCCCGGCGCTGTCACATCTCCGGGGCGAGGTCCGGCAGGGGCGGGATATGGGTCCGGCCTCGCTGGAGACCGACATGACCGAGCGCTGCCGCTTCGCCCCCTCGCCCACCGGACTGCTGCACGTCGGCGGCGCGCGCACCGCCCTGTTCGCCTGGCTCTACGCCAACAGCCGGCCCGACGGCCGCTTCGTGCTCCGCATCGAGGACACCGACCGGACCCGCTCGACCCTGGCCGCCGAGCGCGCCATCGTCGAGGATCTGGTCTGGCTGGGGCTGACCGTCGACGAGGGCCCCGAGCCCGGCGGAGTGGGCGCCCCCTACCGGCAGTCCGAGCGCCTGGACCTGTACGACTGGCACATCCAGGAGCTGCTCCAGAAGGGCCTGGCCTACGAGGCCTGGGAGACGACCGAGGAGCTCACCGCCATGCGGCAGGCCAGCGGTCAGGGCTTCCGCTACCGCCGCCGGCCCGCCACCGAGCAGCAGGTGGCCGCCTGGAAGGCCGAAGGGCGCCGGCCCATCGTGCGCTTCCAGGTCCCCGTCTCGAGGGACCGGATCGGCTTCGTCGACGACATCCTGGGCGAGGTCGAGGTGGACATCGACGAGGTCGACGACTTCGTCATCCGGAAGGCGGACGGCTTCCCGACCTACCACTTCGCGGTCGTCGTCGACGACCACCTCATGCAGATCACCCAGGTCCTGCGGGCCCAGGAGCACCTCAAGAACACGCTCAAGCACGTGCTGCTGTACGAGGCGCTGGGCTGGGGGGACAGCATCCCGGGCCACGGCCACATGCCCCTGATCTACTCGATGAGCGGCGGCAAGATGTCCAAGCGGGACAAGGCCAGGGTCGCCCGCGAGGCCGCCAAGGCGGCGGGCCTGGACGCCGCGGCGCTGGCCTCCGTCGCCGGACTGGACGAGGACACCGCCGGCGCCTTCCTCGACAAGCAGACCGACGAGGTGTCGGTCGCGCTGAAGGTCGCCGCCGCGATGGGCTGCGAGCTGCCCGAGATCGACGTCCTGGACTTCCGGCGCGCCGGCTACCTGCCCGAGGCCCTGGTCAACTTCCTGGCGCTGCTGGGCTTCAACCCCGGCGTCCGTGACGAGGAGGGCAAGGAGCGCGAGCTCTTCGAGCTCCGCGAGCTGGCCAGCGTCTTCAAGATGGAGCGCATGGGCAAGAAGGAGGCCCGCTTCGACCGCGACAAGCTGCTGTGGATGAACGGCCAGTACATCCGCTCCGCCAGCCTCGAGCGCCTCGAGGTGGCCCTGAACGACTGGGTGGCGCTGAACCCCGCCTCGAGGCTGTCCGGCGCCTCGCTGGAGCTGCGGCGCACGCTGCTCGAGCTCTACAAGGAGCGCCTTGGCCGCCTGGGCGAGCTCGAGGCCGACGCCGCCTGGGTGTTCCAGGCCCCGACGACCTGGGGCCCCGACAAGGCCATCAAGAAGCACCTGCTCAAGGGCGACGGCCTGGGCCGCCTGGCCGCGGCGCGGGGCATCCTCGAGGGCGTCCAGGACTGGACCGAGGCCGGCATCGAGGCCGCCCTGGACGCCGGCGCGGAGGAGCTCTACGAGGGGAGGGTCGGCAAGCTGGCCCAGCCTCTGCGCATCGCCGCCACCGGCGGCCCGGTCAGCCCCGGCATCC
>CALGIB010000207.1 GCA_937915955.1 uncultured Pseudomonadota bacterium | reverse complement strand
ACGTCGGCGTCGAGATCGGCCAACTCCTGGCGCTCACCGTAGTCCTGATTGGCACGGGTTTCTGGCGACGAATGGAGGCTTTCGGGCGGAACGCCCGCCGAGCCAACCTCGCGCTCATCGCCGCCGGTTTCGCCCTGGTCGTCTACCAGATGAACGGCTTCTTCCAATCTTGACTCCGGGTAGGAACATGCAGGATCCATCCAACATCGACCCCTCGGCGCTCCCGTCGACGAGGGCCCTCTCCATCGCGGCGCTCGTGGCGACCGTCGTCGCATCCATCCTCGTCGTGACCGTCGTGTTGCCCGCCGAGACCGGCACCGACCCGTCCGGAGTCGGAACCTGGTTGGGCCTGACAGAGCTTGGCAACATCAAGAGCGGCCAAGCCGAGCCGGCGGCGGCGGCCTCGCAAGATGCCCCTGCATCCCAGCCGACAGCCAGCGCGCCGACGGGCGAGACGGAGCCCTACGCCTTTCGGACCGATGAGTTGACGCTCACTCTGCAGCCCAACGAGGGCACCGAGGTCAAGGCGATCATGCGCGAGGGTGACCAACTGGTCTACTCGTGGGCGGCCGACGACGGCGTGCTCTTCTTCGACTTCCACGGCGAGCCCAAGGGGGCTGCATCGAACGTCTTCACGAGCTTCGAGAAGGGCTCGGAGGCTTCCGTGGACGGCACCTTCGAGGCCCCCTTCGAGGGCGTGCACGGCTGGTACTGGAAGAACCAGACCAGCCAGAGCGTCACGATTCGCCTCAACACCAGCGGCGTCTACCAGAACATCGCCCGTAAGTGACCCAGTCCTCTTCCTGGAGCCGACAGATGAAGCCCTCCCCCCTCGCTGCCGTGTTCCTCCTCGCGGTCTCTGCACCCGTTCTCGCACACCCCGCGGGGCACGAACGCGACTCCGCGGCGAAGACCGCTCCTCCTCCCCCGAGGACAGCCATTCCTGAGAGTTTTTCGGGGGTCGTCTCGGCGCTCTCCGAGCAGCTGACGGCTGCCGAGACGGCTCTGGACGCGTTCAAGCTCGCCGATCTGCATCGGTCGTGCGCCAGCATCGCGGCCCTCTCAGCGGCAGCCCCGACAAAGGCGGAGACCCTCGACGCAACCGATCAGGCGACGGTCGAGACGACGGCCACCCACTTGCAGGAGAAGGTCGCCGAGGCGGTCACGACCTCGACCAAGGGCGACATCGACGCTGCGAAGGCGGCGATAGCTGATGTTCGCTCAGACATCGACGTGCTCCGGGGGCTCGTGGATGCTCCCAACGACGAGCAACCATAGTCGCTAGGTCCCATGTCCTGGCGCCGCGCCCGAAACCGGGGGCTGCCAGCTCAGGGGACCCGTTGAATCAGGGACTCGATAGCATGGTGGAACCCCTCCGAGGCCACGGACGCGACCAAGGCAACCGTGACCATGGCGAGCGGGGCGAGGACCGGAGCCAGCGGGCGAACGGCTACGTTGCTTCCGGCCAGTAGCGCGACGACACGCCGTTCAATGGGAGAGTCGCCGAAGGCCAGAGAACCAGTCGGGGCCCGCCCCAATTGGAGTCCGGCGACCGCAACCAGGGCCTTGGCTACCACCACAGGGCCGACCTGAGCGGCCGCCTCAGCGTCGCAGGCCTCCTCAGCAGCCTCGCGAAAAACTCTCTCGACGGCCGCCGAGGCCCAGGGGAGTGCGAACAGACCAGCCCACACCAAGACGGCAAGCTGCCGGGTGTCGTGACGATGCAGGTGTGCCTCCTCGTGTGCGAGAGCGGCTCGAAGCTCGTCACGCCGAAGCCGTTCGAGGAGGGTCGCACTGACCACCACGCGCGGCCGCCACACACCGGTCGCGAAACACAACCACGCCGATCCAGGGACCGAGGTCAACGGGACCTCTCTGCCTTGGAGCTGCTGGCCCAGTCTCAGTAGAGCAGTCACAGCCCTCGACGCGGTGCGCTGCCTCCAGGCCAGCGCACCACCCCGGCAGGCGAACACAACAACCGCGAGCACACCCAGGCCCATCAGCGACACGTGGTTGCCGTCCAGGTGAAGGGCGCACAAGTGCCGATGGTGGTGATGAATCTGGCAGTGGTCAGCGCGAACTCCCGCCGCCTGGAGAGCCGAGGGCAGCACCGAGGCGATCGCGACCGCCATGGCAACGAACATGGGCAGCAGACCCGCCATGAGGGCAACATCGGCCCCCCTGGCGGGAGCGAAACCCAGAGGAGGTCGAAGGCCGACGAGCACGGCGATGACCGACGAAGCGACCGCAGCCGCCAGCGCCGACAGCGCGATCGACTCGAGCAGCAGCTGCGGCCAGCCCATCACGGGTCGCTTCGCCGCTTCTCGACCAACTCGATCAGTCGGTCAAGAAGCTCCTGGTCCTCGCTGGCAGCGTCGACAAACGCCGCCACGCCAAGTTCCCGGTGGGCCCGTAGGATCTCGGCGGCCAGGTGGTCCGCGAGGGCCTGTCGAAACTCCTCGCCGGTACGGGTGCCTCGGTAGCGCCACGCCAGCCCGTCCTTCTCGCGGCTGACGTGGCCCTTGCGATGGAGCCGGTCAAGCGTGGTCATGACGGTCGTGTAGGCCCGCTGCTTGTCGTCTTGAAGGAGGTCGCAGACCTCACGGACAGACACGCCGGGCTCTCTCCAGACGACGTGCATGATCTTGTGTTCAAGCTCGCCGAGTTCCTTCACCGTTGCTCCTGTCGCGACTCCGCGGGTCTTCTACTATCGACCGTCGTAGGGTCCAGCAACGACTCCCACAGAAGGACGCGTCATCGACCGGGGGCTTCCTTGTCCGGCACCCACCGGGCGTACAACGCCGGCAGCACCAACAGGGTCAACAGCGTGCTCGTGACCAGCCCGCCGATGACCACGGTCGCCAGCGGGCGCTGAACCTCGGCCCCAGCGCTGGTCGCCAACGCCATGGGCAAGAACCCGAGGGCGGCCACCATCGCGGTCATGAGCACAGGCCGAAGCCTGCGCTCGGCCCCCTGCCGCGCTGCATCGAGGGCGGCCACGCCGGGCAAGTGCAGGTCCCGGATGCACGTCACCAGGACGACGCCGTTCATCACCGCGATGCCGAACAGCGCGATGAACCCGACCGCCGCCGAGATCGACAGCGGAAGCCCCCGAGCGAACAGCGCGACGAGCCCACCGGTCACCGCCAACGGCACGTTCGCGTAGACCAGCAGCGTCACGCGGGCCGAGCGAAAGTTCGCCTGAAGCAGGACGAAGATGAGGATCAGGACCAGCGGGACCAGCACAGCCAAACGAGAGCCGGCGGCCTGCAGGTTCTCGAAGGACCCCCCCCAGTCCATGACGATGCCGGAGGGCACGTCGACGTCCTCATCGATGCGCTCCCGGGCCTCGGCGACGAAGCCCGCGACGTCTCGCCCGCGCACGTTCATCTCGATGGTCAGGCGACGCTGCGCGTTCTCCCGGCCGATCTGCAGCGGTCCCTCTTCCGTCCGGACCGTCGCCACCTGGCCCAGGGGGACCACCGCGCCGCCCGGTGAACCGACGAGAATCGACTCGATGGACGCGGCGTTGTCGCGGACCTCCGCGGGGAAACGCACCTGCAGCCGGAACCGGCGCTGACCGACCAGGACATCACCCGCCTCGCGACCACCCAGGGCCTCGACGGCATCGAGCACATCACGCGCGTCCATCCCAAGCCTGGAGATGGCCTGCCGATCGACATCGATCTGCAGCATCGGCAGGCCCGCGATCTTCTCGGCCTTCACGTCCTGAGCGCCCTCCACGGCACCGAGCGTCGCGACCATCTCGTCGCCGACGCGCTTCAGCTCCCCCAGGTCCTCGCCATACAGGAACAGCGCGACGTCTGAGCGAACGCCCTCGATCAGCTCGTTCACCCGCAGCTCGATGGGCTGGGAGAAGGCGAAGTTCACTCCCGGTACCCGGCTCTTCAGCTCGGCCTCCATCTGCTCGACGAGCTCGGCCTGGTTCTCGGCCCGGGTCCACTGGTCCCGGGGATGGAGCATCACGTAGACGTCCGAGAAGTCGACACCCATCGGGTCCGTCGCGATCTCCGCACGTCCGGTTCGAGAGATC
>CALGIB010000206.1 GCA_937915955.1 uncultured Pseudomonadota bacterium | reverse complement strand
CAGCCACAACGCGCGCGAGAACCTGAAGGAGATGTCCACCTACAAGGCCAGCCGCAACGACGACTTCTGGCGCGCCATCGAGACCGGACGGATCCCGCCGTCGCCACGACCAACCTTCGCCTTCAACAAGCTGCTCGACATGATCAGGGCCACCGGCGTCCAGGTCGAGAAGAAGGGCTCCGAGCTCGAGCTCCGCCCCATGCTCGACAGCGAGGTCAGAGCACAGAGCGCCGGCGTGATCACCGAACCGCAGTTCTACCGGGCGAAGGACCTGCTAGAGCACCCGCAGGGCCTGATGTCGAAGAAGCTCACCGGAGGGATGAGCAACAAGGGCACGAAGTGGACCCACTACGAGCTCGCCGAGGAGATCCCGAACCCGGTATTCGAGGACGCCGTGAAGCGCCTCACCGGCCTGACCAAGGGGCAGTTCGATTCCGTGGTCAGCGGCAAGCAGGGGGTGCTCGAAGACGGGACCCTCTCGCCCGATGGCGCGCGCGCCGGCGCAGGGATCCGGAGGCTCCTCGAGGGCGTCAACGTCGAGTCGGAGATCCGGAAGACCCGGAAGCAGATCCCGACGGCGCGCAAGAACATGCTCGACGGGCTCAACAAGAAGCTCCGCACCCTGGAGGCGCTGCGACGCAACAAGACGACGCCGGCCGAGGCCTACATGATCTCCGCGGTTCCGATCATCCCGCCGATGTTCAGGCCCATCTACCCGCTGCCGGACGGCAACCTGCGGGTCTCCCCAGTGAACTTCCTCTACCGCGACGTCGGCCTGGTCAACAACAAGCTGGCCGACCCGATCATGGACTTCCTCGAGGACGAGGACGAGGAGAAGGTGGAGCTCCGCGGCGACCTCTACCGCGGCGTCGCCGCTCTGCAGGGTCTGGGCAGCCCCATCAAGTTCTACCCGCCTGGCCGAGAACCGAAGGGCTTCCTGCAGGAGATCAAGGGCGAGCAGAACAAGGAGGGCTTCTTCCAGAGCAAGGTGCTCAGCCGGACCCAGGACCTGACCGGCCGAGGTACCATCGTCCCGGACCCAGCGCTCGGAGTCGACCAGGTCGGGATCCCAGAGAAGATGGCCTGGACGCTGTTCCAGCCCTTCGTCATGGAGCAGTTGCAGCGCGCCGGGCGCTCCCCGGGGCAGGCCAAGACCGAGATCGAGGACCAGACCCCACTCGCTCGGAAGGCGCTCGACTCGGTGATGGCCCGGCGCCTGGTGCATCTCAACCGCGCCCCGACGCTGCACAAGTTCGGGGTGCTGGCCTTCCAGCCGCAGGTGGTTCCCGGCAAGGCGATCCGGATCCCACCGCTGGTGGTGAAGGGGTTCAACGCCGACTTCGACGGCGACGCGATGAGCGTGCACGTCCCGGTGATGGACGCCGCCCTCAAGGAGGCCAGGGGCATGGTCCCGAGCCGCCACCTGATCAACCCACGGGACAACGGCATCATGCTGACCCCGGGGCAGGAGTCACTCACCGGGCTCCACATGCTCTCGGAGAGCCCGGCGGGTAGGGACATGGTCAACGCGATCCTGCCCGACGGGTTCGACATCGACTCGCCGCTGGACGCCGCCGGCTTCAAGGGGGTGATGCGGCGCCTGGTCAACGAGCACGAGCGCGACTACGGCGACGTCATCGGGAAGCTGAAGCGCCTGGGCGACAGCCACGCCACCGCGGTCGGCTTCACCGTCAGCCTGCGAGACCTCGACAGTTCGTTCGGGCAGGAAGAGGGGAAGGAAATCCTCGACAAGGCGGCACTGCTCGCTGCGAAGAAGAGGAGCTCGACGTCGAAGGCCAAGGTCTTCAAGGCCGCCGACGCCGAGCTCCAGGAGCTGCTCAAGAAGAAGCACGCCGGCAGCAACAACTCCTTCTGGAGGATGATCGCCTCTGGCGGCAAGGGGAGCTGGGCGAACAGCAAGCAGATCCTCGGGGTACCAGGCGTCTTCGATGACGCCTCTGGGAACCCGATCCCGGTCCCGGTCACGCACAACTTCGCCCACGGCCTGCCGCTCAGCGAGTACTGGACCAGCCTCTACGGAGCCAGGAAGGGGAGCATCGACCGCTCCCTGCAGACCTCCATCCCGGGCTACTTCAGCAAGTCGCTGATGGCCGCCTCGGTCTCGTCGGTCGTGTCGGAGGAGGACTGCGGTACCGCCGAGGGTCGGTCGATGCCGGTCGACGACGCCAACACCTACGACCGCTACCTGGCTGCGGACGCCGGGAGCTTCAAGCGCGGAACCGTGGTCACTCCCGAGATCGTCGCGGCGATGGAGAAGGCCGGCATCAAGAACATCGAGGTCCGCACCCCACTGCGGTGCCGGGCGTCGAAGGGGGTCTGCGCGATGTGTTTCGGCCTCAGGGAGACCGGCAACAGGCCGGAGCTCGGCGAGAACGTCGGGGCCATGAGCGGGCAGGCGATGGGGGAGCCGCTCACCCAGATGATCATGAACACGAAGCACACCGGAGGAGTCAGCGGGACCGGGCTGAGCCTCGCCGCGGCCGGCGGCTTCGCGACGATCAACTCCATGCTCAAGATGCCGAAGATCCAGGCCGGCAAGGCCACCCTCTCCGACGAGAGCGGCAAGGTCGAGCGCGTCGAGCCATCACCTCTCGGGGGCTTCGACGTCTGGGTCCACGGGAAGCGGCACCACACCGGCAAGGACAACCCCGTGCTGGTGCGTCCCGGAGACAAGGTCGAGCGCGGCGACATGCTCTCCGAGGGCCTGGTGCAGCCCGAAGACCTGCTCGAGCGCAAGGGACTGCGCGCGACCCAGGACTACATCTCCGACGCGATCTCCGACGCCTACGAGGGCCAGGGGCGCCCAGTGAAGAAGCGCCTGATCGAGACCGTCGTCAGGAGCATCACCAACTTGACCCGCGTCCTGGACCCTGGCGACAGCCGGATGGTCGCCGGAGACCTGGTGCCGTGGTCACAGGTCGAGAAGCACAACGGTAGGAGGCGGCGGCGTGGCTCGCTGGACGACGCCGCAGGCAGGCGACTCTCGAAGGACTACGGCTCGATGCTCACCGGCACCGAGGTCACGCAGGACGTGGCCTCCCGCCTCCGCCAGCTCGGACACCACGAGGTTGAGACCGAGGAGCGACCGATCGTCCACGAACCGATGCTCAAGGGGATCGAGCAGATCCCGGGTTCCCGGCGCGACTGGATCAGCCAGATGGGCTACCGGGAGATCGTGAAGGGGATCCGCGAGGGGGCTGCCCAGGGCTGGAGTAGCGACGTGCACGACTACAGCCCGATCCCGGCCTATGCCTACGGCTCCGAGTTCGGGGGCGGCAGGCGCGGCGCGTACTGAGACATAGCTACGAGAAGCGCACCCCTGCTACGATGCCGGCGTGCACCCAGCCGACCACGTCAAGATCGCCTACTCCGACCAGCTCGCGGCCGTGCTTGACAACGAGACCGGCCCGAGCCGAGCGCTGCACCAGGGCGCCCAGCGCACCCTGCACACCGACAGGCTGAACTTCGACGACACGCCGATCAGCGACGGCCCCTTCCTGCACCGCGCCCTGGACCGACGGCCGGAGGAGTTCAGCTACGGCGCCCCCGCCGGCGAGCGAAGGCACGTGATCGACATGACCTTCCCCGAGAGCCGAAACTCGCCGGCCTGGTTCGAGATGCTGGGGATGCACAGGTAGTTGTTGTCGGCCGCTCACGCGGCCAGTCCGGTCCGCCGAGTGCTGCTGCGAGGAAGGGGTGGACACCCCCCCCAGGGCAAGCAGCAGCTCAGCGTCAGGGACTGCACCCGCAGTCCCCCAGATTCAGCATGTCGATGTCCTCCTGTTGAGCAGAGCGTGTTCCTCTGCACCGTTCTTGTACCCGCGAGGCGGGCACGGGATGCCGTGCCCGCCTCTGATCCGCGCCCTAAAACGGGATGTCGTCGTCGTCGTCGTTCTGGCCGCCGCTCCAGCCGCCCTGCTGCTGTCCGCCGCCGGACGGGCCCTGGCCCTGGCCCTGGCCCTGGTCCTGGTCCTTGCTGTCGAGCAACAGGAAGTTCTCGACGTCGATCTCGGCGTTGGTCCGCTTGTTGCCC
>CALGIB010000205.1 GCA_937915955.1 uncultured Pseudomonadota bacterium | reverse complement strand
GCCCTCGACCGCGGGGCGGACGCCGTGCTCGGTGGCGGCGGGGGTGACCGTCGCGCTGAGCGAACCGTGGGCCACGGGTCCGGCGAACCAGGTGCCGAAGCGTCGACCGCTGGAGGCGTCCACGCAGACCACGTCGTCCAGCGTGCGGAGGTCTTGCATCGGGCTGGTCAGCCTGCCGCCGGGGGCGACCAGGACCAGGAACGCGACCGGCCGCGCGGGGTCGTAGGCCTGGGGTCCGACGTGCTGGGGACGCAGGACCCAGTACCAGCCCGGGGCCTGCTCGGCGGCGGCCCGAAAGTGGTTGAGATCCCCATCGACAGCGGCAGTCCAGCGCATCGGCACCTCCGCGGGCGACTTAGCGGATCCGGGGGATCCGGCAAGGGTTGCGGGCGGGGTTAGAGCCGCCCTCATGCAGAACGACCTCGTGCAGCAGGACCGTCGCCACCTCTGGCACCCCTTCACCCAGGCCGACGAGTGGGACCGGAGCCCGCCGCTGGTCATCGACAGCGCCCAGGGCGCCTGGCTGATCGATATCCAGGGGCGGCGTTACCTGGATGGCGTGGCCAGCCTCTGGGTAGGGGTCCACGGCCACCGCCACCCCCACGTGGACCAGGCCGTCCGCGACCAGCTGGATCGGGTGGCCCACAGCACGCTGCTGGGGCTGGCGAACACGCCCAGCACCCGCCTGGCCACGCTGCTCTGCGAGCGCACCGGCTTCGACCGGGTCTTCTACAGCGACTCGGGCAGCTCCGCGGTCGAGATCGCGCTGAAGATGGCGTTCCAGTGGCAGCAGCAGCAGGGGCAGACCGGGCGCACCCGCTTCGCGCGCCTGGCCGAGGCCTACCACGGGGACACCCTGGGGGCCGTCAGCGTGGGCGGCATCTCGCTGTTCCACCAGGTCTACGGGCCGCTCCTGTTCGACAGCATCGAGCTGCCCTGCCCCGCCGACCGCGAGGACGAGCGGGCCCTGGCCGAGCGGGCCATCGCCGCGCTCGAGGCCCACGCCTCGGAGCTGGCCGGGCTCATCGTCGAGCCCTTCGTCCAGGGCGCGGCCGGGATGCGCATGCACAGCCCTGCGTTCCTCGAGCCGGTGCTGAGGCGTGCCCGCGAGCTGGGCGCGCTGCTCATCGTGGACGAGGTGGCCACCGGCATGGGGCGCACCGGCAGCTTCCTCGCCAGCGAGCGCCTGGACCTGCGGCCCGACCTGGTCTGCCTCGGAAAGGGCCTGTCCAACGGCTACCTGCCGCTGGCCGCGACCCTGGCCACCGAGCGTGTCTACGACGGCTTCCGCGGGGCCCACGGCCGCACCTTCTTCCACGGTCACACCTTCACGGGCAACCCCCTGGCCTGCGCGGCGGGCATCGCCTGCCTGGAGCTCTTCGAGCGCGAGCAGACGCTCAGCCACGTGGCCGAGCTGACCGAGCACCTCGAGGGCCTGCTCCAGGAGCTGCAGCGGCACCCCCGGGTGCGCTCGATCCGGCAGACAGGCCTGATGGTCGGCGTGGATCTACAGCGCGCCGACGGCGCCGATCTGGACCCCGGCCAGCGCACCGGTCACCAGGTCTGCCTGCGGGCCC
>CALGIB010000204.1 GCA_937915955.1 uncultured Pseudomonadota bacterium | reverse complement strand
AGGTCTGGCCGGCGACCTGCCCCGAGCTGTACGCCGCCGTGCAGGTCGGCGCGCTCCAGAGCGACGAGCTCGACGAGGCCTCGGGCCTGTCCCACAGCCCCACCGGGGTGCTCTGGACCCACAACGACTCCGGCGACGAGCCGCGGCTGTTCGCCATATCCCAGACCGGCGAGGACCTCGGCACCGTGCTGCTCGAGGGCGCCGAAGAGGGCGACTGGGAGGACTCCACCCGCTACGTCGACCCCGACACCGGCGAGGTCACGCTCTACGTCGGCGACATCGGCGACAACGCCAAGGAGCGCGAGGCCATCCGGATCTACGCCCTCACCGAGCCCATCCCCAGCGGCGACGAGCAGCTCTCGGTCGACTGGTCCCGCTTCGAGCTGAGCTACCCCGAGGGCCCCCGGAACGCCGACACGCTGATGGTCGACCCGGCCACGCGCGACCTGTACGTGGTGGCCGACGGGGGCGAGGTCTACCGCAAGGCGGCGCCGCACGAGCCCGACAGCAGCGCCGTGCTCGAGTGGGTCACGACGCTGGACTTCGAGGCCACGGGCGGCGACATCAGCCCCCTCGGCGACCGCATCGCGATCCGCTCGCTGGACGAGGCCCGCGTCTGGCTCCGGGACGGCTCGGCGCCCCTGGCCGAGGCCTTCGAGCGCGACGCCTGCGTGGTGGACCTGCCCGCCGAGCCCCGCGGCGAGTCGATCGCCTTCGAGGCCCAGGGCCAGGGCCTCTACACGGTCAGCGAGGAGCTCTACCAGCCCATCTGGTACACCGGCATCGTGCCCGTCGAGCAGCCCTGCACGGGGCTCGAAGCCCAGATCCTGCGCAGCCCCGACGGCAGCCTGCCGCTGACCGTAACCTTCCAGGTCGACGAGGACTGCGTGCCCGAGGGCGTGGCCGAGGCGGTCTGGACCTTCGAGGACGGCGAACAGCTCGGGCTGACCGCCGAGCGCACCTGGCTGGCCAGCGGCAGCTACCCGGTCACCCTGAGCCTCACCGACACCCAGGGACAGCTCGCCAGCGCCCAGACCACCGTGGTCGTCGACCGCCAGAGCTGCCCGATCCCGGGCGAGCCGCAGGTGCTCGGCACCGTCACCGCCGAGGCCCTGCCCGAGGCCTCCGGGCTGGCGCTGAGCCAGCTCGAGCCCGGCCTGCTGTGGACCCACAACGACTCCGGCGGCGAGCCCGAGCTCTTCGCCCTGTCCAGCGCCGGCGAGCTGCTCGAGACCGTGGTGCTGGACGTCGGCAGCCGCGACTGGGAGGACATCGCGTACGGCTGGACCGACGTCGGCGGCTGGACCATCTTCGTGGGCGACATCGGCGACAACCAGGAGGTGCGCGAGGACGTGCGCGTCCTGCTGGTCCCCGAGGAGGACCCCCACGCCTACGGGATCATGGTCCTGACCTACCCCGAGCTGAGCGCGCACAACGCCGAGTCGATCGCCCTCGACCCCCAGTCCGGGGATCTGGTCCTGGTGACCAAGTCCTACGAGGGCGAGACGTCGGTGTTCCGCAAGCCGCCGCCTCACCTGGACGGCGACGTCGTCGAGCTCGAGTGGGTCGCCGACCTGGACACCTCGGCCCTGCCCTTCGTGGGCCACCCCGCGACCACCGGCATGGACTTCAGCCCCCAGGGCAACCTCATCGGCGTGCGGACCTACAGTCACGTCTGGCTGTTTCGTCGCGACGCCTCCGCCAGCCTGGCGGCCGCCTTCGAGCGCCACCCCTGCGATGCGGGCGCGCCGAGCGAGCGCCAGGGCGAGGCCATCGCCATGGACGAGGGCGGCTACTACCTGCTCTCCGAGGGCCGGGACCAGCCGCTCAACTACGTGCCGCTCACTCGCTGATCTGCGGGCGATCCCAGAGTGCCTCCCAGAGTGCGAGAGCCCGGCGCATGGCCGGGCTCTCTTCTCTGCGGGCTCCACCCCTGGCGGGGAGTCGTGTGAGCAGGTGATGACCGGGCGACCCAACGCCCCTGGTGTCCGTCTACCGTTGCTCCCTTCCGGGCCTGGCGGGGTTCACGGGCCTCGGTCGTCAGGACCCGGCCATCACCTGCTCACACGACTGACACGGCGGATGGCGGAGGAGGTGGGATTCGAACCCACGGTGGGTTGCCCCACACACGATTTCCAGTCGTGCACCTTCGGCCACTCGGTCACCCCTCCGGGGCATCCGCGCGTGTCGGAAAAAGCGAGTCTGATCCTTCAAAATGGCGGAGAGGGTGGGATTCGAACCCACGGTAGGGGTTGCCTACAATAGATTTCGAGTCTATCGCCTTCGTCCACTCGGCCACCTCTCCATTCAGCTGTCCTCGTCCTGCTTTCGGCGCTGCCTCAGGGCCCCGAAGAAGTCCTTCAAGGCCTGAGCGCAGTCCTGCTCGAGCACCCCCGGCACCACCTGGAAGCGGTGGTTCAGCCGAGGGTCATCGTGCAGGCTGCCGAGGCTCCCCATGAAGCCGCCCTTGGGGTCGCTCGCGCCGTAGACACAGCGCTCGACCCGGGCCAGCACCATCGCTCCGGCGCACATGGCGCAGGGCTCCAGCGTCACGTAGACGGTGCAGCCCTCGAGCCTCCAGTGGCCAATGGCCCGAGAGGCTCGACGGATGGCGATGAGCTCAGCGTGACCCGTGGGGTCACCGCTCGCTTCACGGTCATTGTGGGCCGCCGCCAGCAGCCGGTCGTCGCGAACGACGACAGCGCCGACAGGGACCTCGCCCCTGGCCGCAGCCAGCGCGGCTTGCTCGAGAGCAAGCTGCATCCAGCGGGAGTGCGGATCAGGACCAGCCATCGCTTCGTCCCGTCAAAGAACGTCCGGACTCCAGGCCCGAAGTCCCCGCGATCTAAGGTCCCGCCTGGGCACTGTCAACGGCTCAGCCCAGCAGCTCCACCAGGGCGCCCTGGACAGCGTCCTGGTACCGGGCCGAGATCACCTGTCCCCAGGTCCGGTGCGAGACCCAGGCACCGCGCTCCAGGTCCACCGCGAAGATCGACCCAGGCGCCGTGGCAGGGCACCTGCAGCGAGGGCGCGTCCCGGCGCTTGAAGTCCACCCCGAGCGGCGCCCGGTCCAGCGCCTCGACCAGCTGGGAGAGCTCAGCCATGGATGGCGGTCAGCGCCTCGGCCTCGAGCCCCGCGACGTCGTCCTCGACGCCCACGCCCTCGAGCAGCGCCCGGAAGACGTGCTCGGGCTTGATCGTCGTGCCGCCCTGCAGGTCCACCTCGCCGGTGGCCAGATCGACCTCCTGCGGGGTCATGCCCAGATCCGAGCTCGCGCCGATGACCTGGCCGCCCCGGACCCCGCCGCCGGCCAGCACGCAGGCGTTGTGGATGAAGTGGTCGCGCCCACCGGAGCTGTTCAGCAGGGTGCTGCGCCCGAACTCGCTGAAGCCCACCACGGTGGTGCGGGACAGCCAGCTCTCGCCGGTGTTGCCGTACTCGCGGCCCTCGAGGTCCGAGAGGATGGCGGCCATCAGGTCGAAGCCGTCCTCCATCGAGGGCCCGTGGTACGAGGCCCACTCGGGCCCGTGGGTGTCCAGCCCCGAGGCGATCTCGATGCTGACGCAGCGGCTGATGCCCGAGGTGATCGCGGTGACGGCGGCGGCGGACTGGGCCGAGGCGGACGAGAGATCCGAGCCGATGCCGTAGAGGTCCCGCAGCGCCTGCATCTCGGCGGTGTTCGCGCCGAAGTCGAAGCGCGCGTCCAGCCCCAGCCGGACCAGGTCCTGGGCCGCCGAGCGCGCGGACAGGCCCTCGCGCACCGCGGTCGCCCGCTGGGCCCCGGGGCAGGCGCCGTACTCGGCCAGCAGCGCGTCGATGACGGCCTGCTCGTCCCCCGAGAGGCTATCCGGCGCCGGCGAGAGCGCTCGGACCAGGTCCTCGACCGAGCTCACCCGGATGCCGCTGGCCCAGGTCTCGAAGCCGTCGTTGTAGGACTCGACCCGCACCGAGAGGTTGGGGATGGGCTCGCCGCCCCCGAGCCGATCGGCCAGCACCGTCGCCAGGCTGCTGCCCTTGGCCTGCAGGCCCGCGGGAGGCCGACCCGTCAGGAAGCGGCGACGCCCGACCTCGTGGGTGAGCGTGTCCATGCTCATGCCTCGCACGACGCAGAGCTTCTCGGCGTGATCGGCCAGGTCCCCGATCGGGTGCCCGATCACATCTCCGCGCGCCATCGCCACGGGCAGCGGCCACGTCACGGCGACGGCGACGGCGATGAGCGTCAGGGCGATGACGGGACGAGCGCGCATGGGGGCCAAGCTATCGCGGACGAGGCGCTTCGCCGTGGGGGGCGATGTCGCCAGGGCCCGTCGGCACCGGGCCCATGCCGGGCTCGGGACCGTCGACCTGGGCCGCGGGCGGGATGACCGGTGGGAAGAGGCGCGCGACCGTAC
>CALGIB010000203.1 GCA_937915955.1 uncultured Pseudomonadota bacterium | reverse complement strand
CTTCGCAAGCGGCGTGCCAACAGCTAAGTGGCTGAAATCAGGTGTAGCTACCGGGAAGCGTATACCTGGGTAGTCGATCTGAAGGGGGTGTCAGCGTATCCCGGATACCTGTGTATCCACTCGGGTCTCGCGCCCACCCTTCCTTCAAGGGATCGGGTCCACCCTGCCCGGACATGAGGCCGGATGGCGATGTCGTGATAGTTGCATCCGTCAGGACGCGAGGCCGAGATCCCCGACACAGCCGACCGGACCCCGCGCACGATCTTCGGGCACCTGGCCCGCTTCGTCCTGCGACACAGCAAGGCTGTGGCCTGGGTGGTGGCTGCGCTCACGCTGCTGAGCCTGGGGCTGGCCAGTCGGCTCGAGGTGGACAGCAACATCCTCACGTTGATGCCGGACGACGACCCCGTCATCCGGTCGCTCAACGAGCTCGAGGAGCAGGAGGGCGGGGTCACGCTGATGACCGTCGCGGTCTCGGGCGAGCCCGAGGCCACCGCCGCGATGCTGTCCGAGCTCTCCCGGGTGCTCGAAGCCAGCGACCGGGTCGACTACGCGCTGTGGACCATCGAGGACGAGCTGGCCTGGCGGCTGGGGGTCGTGAACCTCCAGTCGGGCGAGCTCGAGGAGATCCGCGACCGCCTGAAGGGGGCGCTGGCGCTGGGGCCGCAGATCGCCAACCCCTTCATCGCCGGGCGTCTGCTGGCGCTGGGGCCCCTGACCCAGCAGCTGCAGGAGGCCGACGCGCGCCAGGCCATCACCTCGCCGAGCGCCAGCGGGGAGACCGCGGAGCTGTCCAAGCTCCTCATCCGGCCGACGCTGACGAGCCGGGACATCCTGTTCTCGCGGGGCCTGGTGGCGGAGATCGAGCAGGCGGTGGAGCAGGTCTCCGGGCGACACCCCGAGGTCGTCGTCGAGTGGGTGGGCGGGGCCTACACCAACAACGTGCAGGACTTCCGGGACGTGCAGCACGACATGCGCTGGACGGCCCTGGCCAGCCTCGTGATGGTGCTGATCCTGCTCACCGCCGCGATGCGGGACCCGCGCACGCTGCTGCAGCTCTTCGTGCCGCTGCTGGTCGGCACGGCCTGGTCCTTTGGCTTCGCGGCCGTGGCCATCGGCTCGCTGAACACCTTTACGGCGGGCCTGGGCGCCATCCTGTTCGGCATGGGCGTCGACTTCGCGATCCACCTGTACACGCGCTACCGCGAGCTGCGGAACGACGCGCCGGACCTCGAGACCGCGGTGGTGCGCGCCTGGGACAAGACCGGCCCTCCCTGCGCGGCCGCGGGGCTCACCAGCGCCGGTGGCTTCTCGGCGCTGATGCTGGCTGACTTCAAGGGCTTCGCCCAGCTGGGCGGCCTGCTGGCCTTCGGCGTGATGGCCTGCCTGACCGCGGTGCTGGTGGTCCTGCCGCTGATGATCCGCTGGCGGGAAGAGCGGGTCCGTCGCTGGCACCAGCGCCAGATCCCCGTGGTCAGCCGTCGGCCCCCGACCTATCGGCTGGCCCCGGTGGGCTTCCTGGCCCTCATCCTGGTCACCGTGGTGGGCGGCTTCCTGCTCCGGGGCCTGGAGTTCGAGTACGACATGTCCACGCTGCGGTCCAGCGGGCTGGCCTGGGACGAGCTGGACGGGCGGGACCGTGAGCTGGCCATCTCCGCGATGGCGCCCACCATCGTGACCTTCTCCTCGGCCGAGGAGCTGGCCGTGGGCCACGCAGCCCTGGCCCAGGCGCTCGAGGACGGGGACCTGCCGCACTACAGCCGGGTGGTCAGCCTGCAGTCGCTGATCCCGCCGGATCAGGACCAGAAGCTGGCGATCCTTGGCGAGATCCGCGAGCTGAGCCGGGACGAGAGCTACGCGCTGCTGCCCGAGCCGGTGCGGGCCAACCTGCAGGTGCTGGAGCAGGTCAGCCTCGAGCCGCTGGCGGTCCAGGACCTGCCGGACAGCCTGCGGCACCTGGTCGGCGCGGGCGGAGGGCATCACCGCGCGATGCTCTTCCCGAACACCAACGTCTGGGACATGCGCATCTCCCGCGAGATGAAGGCCCAGGTCGAGGCGGTGGTGGGGCCGAACAACGCCGTCGCCGGCGACTTCCTGGCGCTCGGCGCGGTGGCCGACGTGGTCCTGGCGGACGCACCCTGGGTGGCGCTGGGGGCCTTCTTGCTGGTCTGCCTGGGCACTCTGGTCGACCTTCGCAGGCCCCTGCGGGCGGCGGGCGCGATCCTGCTGCTGCTGATGGGCATGCTGTGGGCCGGCGGTGCTGTCGCGGTGGTCGGCATCCGGATGTCCATCGTGAACTTCGTGGGCGTCCCGATCCTGCTGGGCATCGGCGTGGACGTGGTCATCCACCTGCTGCATCGGCTGGCCGAGGAGGGCCCCGGCAAGGTGCTCAAGGCCTTGGCGACGACGGGCTGGGCCTCGGGCCTGAGCGCGGCGACCACGGTGCTCAGCTTCGCTTCGCTGGCGCTGGCCGAGAACCGGGGCATCCGCAGCCTGGGCATGTTGGTGCTGGTGGGCTTGACCACCGTGACCATCGCGGCCTTCTTCCTGGTGCCGCTGGGCTGGATGACCGTCTGGAAGATCGCGGGCGACGCGCCCGCAGACCTCGAACCTGGCGAGGAGTAGCGGTGGTGCTCCTCGCCCTCGCTTGCTCGCGCCCAGGGCCCCTGGAGGGGTCGCCCGACGACGCCTGGCTGCGTGACCAGCTGCGTTAGCCCGAGCGCGTCCGAGGGCTGGGTTCAGCCCTCGAGCAGCTTGCCGATCAGGGCTCGGGTCGGGTCGTGCCCCTCGAAGAAGGCCAGCCGGACCCGCTCAGGCGCCAGCGCGATCTGCACCTGCTCGACCAGCTCCAGGTCTCGGCCGTCGGCCACCGCTCGCACCGGTCGCTTCTCCGGGTGGTCCACGTAGATGTCGATGCGCTTGCCCTCGGGCAGCACGATGGTGGGCAGCCGAGGCTTGTGCGGTGCGATGGGGGTCAGCTGCAGCACGTTCAGGCCGAAGTGCACCGCCGGGCCGCCCGCCGCCAGGGCGTAGGCGGTGCTGCCCAGGGCCGTGGAGACGATGACGCCGTCGCAGACCATGCGCTCGACCACCTCGCCGCCGTCCACGCAGATGCGCAGGTGCGCGGTCTGACCGCTGTCCCGCTCCAGGTAGATGTCGTTGAGCGCGTGGCCCAGCACACGATCTCCGCAGCTCGCCACCAGGCGGGGCATCTCGTGCACGCCCCAGGCCCGGCGCTGCAGGCGCTCCAGCAGCTCATCCATCGGCTCGGGCTCGTTGAGGAGGAAGCCGACGCGGCCGCAGTTCAGGCCCAGGTAGGTATAGGCCGGGCCGAGCTCGTGGATGACGGACAGCATGTGACCGTCGCCTCCGAGCACAAGGACCAGGTCCTGGGGCAGCGGAGGCAGCAGCGGCTCGAGTCGCCCCCGGAGCGCCAGGGCGCGGGGGTTGCGGGGGTCAGCGCGGAGCATGTCCGGAGCATACTGCCCGGGTCGCTGCAAAGGTGGCGGGGCCCGTGCTGCTCCATCGACGATCCGCGGCGTCCGCTTCGTCTCGCGGGGGCGGCGCGGTGGCGCGGGTGCTGCTCGGCGCCTTCCTCGCACGCCGCCGCCGCTGTTGAACCTCGCGGCGTACACTCCCGAGCGTGAAGCTCTCGAAGTTCCATGGCCTGGGCAACGACTACCTGGTCCTGCTCGATCGGCGCCCCCGGACGCCTCCCGACGCCGAGGCCATCCGCGCGCTCTGTGACCGGCACCTCGGGGTCGGGGCCGACGGCCTGTTGCTGCACGCGCCGCCGACCGGGGGCGCTCAGTACGGGCTGCGCATCTTCAACCCGGACGGCTCGGAGGCCGAGAAGTCCGGCAACGGCATCCGCATCTTCGCGCGCTACCTGGTCGACCACTGCGGCGCGGGCTCGCAGTTCACCATCTCGACGCTGGGCGGCCTCGTCCCTTGCGTGGTGGGCCCCGAGGCCGTCACCGCGCACATGGGCACCGCCTCGTTCCGGCCCGCCGACGTGCCTTGCACCTTCGAGGTCGACGAGGTCGTGCAGATCCCCCTCGAGCACGCGGGCGAGGAGTTCACGGTCACGGCGGTGGGGATCGGAAACCCTCACTGCGTGGTCTTCCTCGACGACGTCGCCCTGCTGGACGCCACGCGCTGGCGCCGCTGGGGCCCTCTGCTCGAGGTGCACCCCAGCTTCCCCAACCGCACCAACGTGCAGTTCGCCAAGGCGCTGGGCCCTCGCAAGCTCTCGCTGCGCATCTGGGAGCGGGGCGCGGGCGAGACCTCGGCCAGCGGATCCTCGGCCTGCGCGGCTGCCGCTGCGGCCGTGAAGACCGGTCGCTGTCAGCCCGGCTGGATCGCCGTGCATATGCCTGGCGGGGTGCTGGACGTGGTGGTCGGGGAGGACTACAGCTTGCGCCTCCGCGGTCCCGTCGAGGAGATCGCCGCCGTCGAACTCAGCCCGAGCTGGCTGCAGGCCCGCGGGCTCGCAACGATCCACTTGCCGCCCGCCTAGACCGTCGCTCCCCTTCAGAGGTCCTCCCCATGCGCGTGATGCTGGTCCGTGCTCCCGCCAAGCACACCGTCGAGAGCGAGGTCCCCGCGGCCGTCGCCGCCGAGAACCAGAGCTACCCGCCTCTGGCCCTGCTCGCGGTGGCGACCTACCTCAAGCACCACACCCACCACGAGGTGTGCATCCTGGACGCGCAGCTCGACAACCTCGACTACGACGAGGTCGAGCGGCGCATGCGCGAGTGGGCGCCGGACGTCGTGGGCGTCACCGTCTACACGGTGGGCCTGGTCGACTGCTTCCGCACCGTGGCCATCGCGCGCAAGCTCGAGAGCGTCAAGCACGTGGTCCTGGGCGGCCCCCACATCAACGACTTCCCCCAGGAGTCCGTGGGTCTGGCCGGCGTCGACGCGGTCGTGAAGGGCG
>CALGIB010000202.1 GCA_937915955.1 uncultured Pseudomonadota bacterium | reverse complement strand
CGCTGACCCGAGAGCTGGCCGGGCTGCTCGCGGGTCCAGCCTCGACGGTGTTAGAGCGCTGACGATGCAGGACCTCCTCGACCACCTCGGACGCCTCGACGCGCCCCCCAGCCTGCAGACCCTCGCTCGCCTGCTGGAGACCGTCCAGCCCTCGGCCCAGCAGGTCCGGGACGTGCGCTCCGAGGACCCGCGGCGCCCCTACGGCCGCAACGTGCTGCTGGACACCCCCGTGGTCGAAGGCATGGTGGCCACCTGGACGCCCGGGGCCTGGTGCCTCCCGCACGACCACGGCGGCAGCGTCGGCGGCGTGCGAGTGCTCCAGGGCCGCGCCCACCACAAGGTGTTCGCCGTCCGCGAGGGCCGGCTGGACCTGGTCAAGGAGGAGCGGGTCGACGCGGGTCAGGTCATGCAGTGCGGCTCGGACCTGGTCCACGCCATGCGCTGTGACGGCGCGGACGAGGGCCTGATGACCTTGCACCTCTACGCCGGCCCCATCGACCACATGGTCGTCTACGGCGCCGACGCCACCTACGTGGTCGACGGCGGCTGCGGCGCCTGGATCCCGACCGGGCGGCCCGAGCTGATCCGCTCACGCGCCCAGGGCATCGTCCGCAGGCCGTGAGGCGTCCCCTCCGCTCGGCGCTCGTGACCGGCGGAGCCGGCTTCGTCGGCCACGGCATCGTGCGCGCGCTGCACCACCGCGGCGTGCGGGTGCGCGTGCTGGACCCCGGGCCCGCCCACCCCGACTGGCCGCTGGCGGTCGAGCACCACCAGGGCTCGGTCCTGGACGGTCCGGGCCTGCGCGCGGCGGCGCATGGCGTCGACCTGATCCTGCACGCGGCCGGGGTCTGGGACGGCGGCCCCGGCGGCGAGCAGCGCATGCAGACGCTCAACGTCGGCGGCACGCGACGCGTGCTCGAGCTGGGCCTGCCCACGGTCTACACCAGCAGCTCCATCACCTGCGGCTTCGGCCCCTGGGCCCGACCGGGCTTGGAGGACGACCCAAGCGAGGACCCCGAGCACCCCGTGCTCGGAGCGGGCGGGGCCTACCGACGCAGCAAGCTCGAGGCCGAAGAGCGCGTCCGCGAGGCCGGGGGCTTCATCGTGAACCCGGACTACGTGGTCGGAGCCGGGGACGCGAACGGCGTGGTGACCGGCCCCCTGCTCAAGGCCTCGCGGCTGCGCCTGCTCCCGGCGCCCCGCGGGGGCAAGTGCTTCGTCGGCGTGGACGATGTCGGCGAGGGCCATGTAAGGGCCTGGCTGCACGGACGCCCCGGACGCCGCTACCTGCTAGGGGCCGAGAACCGGCGGTACGCCGACGTGCTGCGGACCCTGGCTCGCCTCCAGGGGCTGCGGCTGCGGCTGCTGCCCATCCCCGAGGTGGTCCCCCGCGTGGTCGCGCGCATCCCCGGACTGCGCAGCCGGGCGGCGGAGGTCGAGCAGATGAACCTGGAGCGCTACCGAAGCAGCGCGCGCGCACAGCGTGAGCTGGGGTGGGTCCCAGGCCCCGTCGACCAGGCCCTCCAAGACACCGTCAACTGGGCCGGGGGCCCGTGATAGAACCCCAGCTGTGCAGGCCCTCACGCTGATTCTCGGGCTCGGCTGCGTCGACTATGGCGTGACCCGAGCCACCGAGCGACAGAGCTGGACGCAACCCTCGCGAGCGGGCGGCGTGGACGTGCTGTGGGTCGTGGACGACTCGCTGTCCATGTACGAGGAGCAGGAGCAGCTCAGCGCCCACGGTCAGGCCTTCATCGACCTGCTGCTGAACGTCCCCGTGGACTTCGAGCTGGGGCTGACCACGACCGACATGGCCGTGCGCGGCGGCGAGCTGATGGGCCCGCTGCTGTCCGCCGAGACCCCCGAGCTCGGGGCGGAGTTCACCCGACAGCTGGACCTGATCGGCGAGGGCAGCCGCGACGAGCGGGGCTTCGACGCGGCCGTGGTGGCCAGCGCGGCCTTGACTCGCCAGGGGGCCGACCTCGAGGTCGTCTTCTTCAGCGACGAGGACGACCAGTCCGAGCTCGGCGCGGACAGCTTCCTGGCGCAGCTCCGGGATCTCGTCGACGGACAGGTCGCGGTCAGCGCCGTCACGGGCCCCCTGCCCCAGGGCTGCGCCTCGCTGGTGGCCGCCGCCGATCCCGCGCCCAGCTACCTCCAGGCCGCGGAAGCCAGCGACGGGCTGCGGGAGTCCATCTGCTCCAGCGACTACGAGGCCCTGATGGAGCGGATCGCGCTGCAGGTCCTGGGTATGGACAAGGAGTTCGCGCTCACCGCCGTCCCCGAGCGAGGCAGCATCGAGGTGCGCGTGGACGGCGTGCTGATCCCCGAGCGTGAGCGCCACGGCTGGGCCTGGGACCCGGGCCAGAACCTGATCCAGCTGGACGGCTTCGCGGTGCCCCGCCCCGGCTCGACCCTGGTCGTCGAGTACTACGAGCGCCTCGGCTTCGGCGACACCGGAGGACTGGAGCCGTGATCCTCCTGCTCGCCGCCTGTGC
>CALGIB010000201.1 GCA_937915955.1 uncultured Pseudomonadota bacterium | reverse complement strand
GCTGCAGCTCGCGAGCGCAGCCTGCGGAGACCGGGTCCGCGACGAGGTCGAGGAGTGCGACGACGGCAACCTCGAGCCCGGCGACGGCTGCTCGGACCGCTGCGTCATCGAGGACGGCTGGGTCTGCCAGTCCACGGACTACGAGCTGACCCAGGACCTGCTGCTGCCCGACGATCTGGGCCTGGCCGAGCCCGCCTGGTACTTCCGCGAGGACCGCCGCCTGACCACTCAGCTCACCGACGGCGGCCCGGCGGTCTTCCTGACGGACGTGCGCGTGGAGGAGGGCCCGGCGGCCTTCGGCCTGCGCGTCAGCGACAGCGATCGGGACTTCGTGGGCTTCACCATCGGCCTCGAGCCGGGGGGAGAGGGCGACCCCGACGCCGACTGGCTGCTGATCGACTGGAAGGGCGAGGACGAGCAGGCCAGCTGCGGCTGGGCGGCCGAGGGCCTCGCGCTGTCCCGGGTGCGCGGGGTGGCCAGCGCCAGCGAGCTCTGGTGCCACGACGGGGTGGTCGACGAGGTCGCTGGCGGCAACACGCTGGCCAACTCCGGCTGGAGGCAGGGTGAGACCCACCTCGTCGAGGTCCTGGCCGACAGCGACCTCATGCAGGTCTGGGTCGATGGCGGCCTGGAGCTGGACTACAGCGGCAGCCTGCCGATGGGCGCGCTGGGCTTCTACGCCCTGTCCCAGCAGGAGGCCACCTTCGAGCTCTTCCAGCCCCTGGAGCTGGACATCTGCAGCGACGAGGGCAGCTCGGGCGGCTACTCGGGCGGCCTCTGCACCGGCTGCGCCTCGGGGCCCGCCGGGCCGGTAGGTCTGCTCGGCCTGCTGGCGCTCGGGCTGCTGCGGAGGCGCCCGTGATCTGGCTCCTCGGCGGCGCCCTGGCCCAGGAGCTCGACACCTCCGCGCCCATGCCCTCGGTCCAGGCCAACCCCTTCCGGCCCAGCATCGACAACCCCTGGATGATCCGCGTGGACGAGTCCGGGGTGGGCGGTCGCTGGCACAGCACCGGCCGCGAGCTGGTCAGCTACGCCAACCGCCCCCTGGCCTACACCGCCCCCGACGGCACCGTGACCCCGCTGCTCGAGCACGTGCAGCAGGAGGACACCATGGCCAGCAGCACCCTCTGGCGCTTCCGGCTGGGCACCTCGGTGCCCTACTACACCTGGGTCACGGGCGAGACCGGGGACCAGAGCGGCCGCGGCGACTGGGACGTGGATCTGAAGGGCATGGTCCTGGACCGCAGCAGGATGCCCATCGGGCTGGCGCTGTCCGGACGCCTGACGGTGCCCATCGGGACCGTGCCGGGCCTGACCTACGGCGCCCTGGCCTACGAGGTCCAGGCCATCGTCGACCAGCAGGTCGGCCGCTGGCTGCTCGTGACCAACGTGGGCCACCGGGGGCAGCCTCGGGTGGAGCTCGGCGACCTGATCTGGGACGACCAGCTCATCGTCCGAGGAGGCCTGGGCTGGCTGCCCGACGAGCGCTACGGCGCGGCGCTGGAGTACGTCGGCGCCTTCACATATGCCTCGATCGACGAGCCCGAGGGCCGGCCCCAGGAGCTCATGGCGTCAGCGTGGATCCGCCTGGGCGAGCGCTTCACGATGCGGGTCGGCGGCGGACCCGCGCTCTCCCCGGGCCTGGGCCAGCCGCGGGTGCGGGCCGCCTGGGCCTTCGCCTACGAGCCCCCTCGCGAGGAGCCGGTCGCGGACACCGACGGGGACGGCCTGAACGACAGCCTCGACCGCTGCGTGGACGTGCCCGAGGACCTGGACGACTGGCGCGACCAGGACGGCTGCCCCGAGCCCACCGAGGTGCGCCTGCGGGTGGTCGACGCCGAGGGCATCCCGGTCACCGGCTTCGCCGCCCGCGTCGGGGAGGTCGGCTTCCCGGTCGACGGCGGCGCGCTCGAGCCGGGCCGCCACTTCGTGCATGTCCAGGCCCCCGGCTTCCAGCCCGCCAGCTTCGAGATCGAGGTCCCGCCCGGTCCGCCCGTGGAGCTGGGCGGCACCCTGCAGCCCCTGGACCTGGGCACCCTGGCCGTGCGCGTCGTGGACCCCCAGGGCCGCGACATCCCTGGCGGCTTCTGGGTCCTGGACCTCGAGGACCAGGGCGGACCGGGCGAGCTCCGGGTGCAGGCGGGCCTCTACGACGTGGCCGCCTACGCCGACGGCTACCTGCCCCAGAGCCGCGAGATCCGGGTCGAGCCGGACGCGCGCAGCGAGCTCCGGCTG
>CALGIB010000200.1 GCA_937915955.1 uncultured Pseudomonadota bacterium | reverse complement strand
TGGCCTGCAGTGCTTGTTGAGCCCCTTCTTCGCTGTCGAAGGTGACGAAGCCGAAGCCTCGACTACGGCCAGTCTCGCGATCGCTGACGACGATCGCGTCGGTGACGGTTCCGTAGGCTGCAAACGCCTCGCGAAGACCGTTGGTGTCGACGGCCCAAGGAAGGCCGCGGACGAAGAGTCGCTTTGTCACGTGTTTCCCATGCGGATTGCGGGTCCTTGGCCCGGCGGCCGCCAGCATCACCCGCCCACCCACGGGTGTCACGCACTTTCTAGGCCCGGAGGAGTTAGATGCCGCCGATGCTCTTGTGGATCGCCGCCGCCCTCGCCGAGGCGCCTCCGATCGAGGCCCTCGAGGCCTGGAAAGAACTCAGTGCTCCCGCAACCTTGCAGGCTGAGTTCGTCCAGGTTCGCCACAGCCGCCTGCTCTCCCAGCCCATCCAGTCCACCGGCAGCCTGGCCTTCGAGAAGCCCGATCGGATGGCCTGGTCCGTCGACAGCCCCGCCCGCTCGACCTTCGTGATGGACGGCACCCAGGTCGGCATGGCCTTCCCCGACCTGGGGGTGCGAGAGACGCTCGACCTGGCCAGCAGCCCCGAGGTCGCCAGCCTGGTGACCGGGATGATGGTCTGGCTGGGCAGCGACCTGGAGCGCGTCCAGCAGGACTACGAGCTCACCTGGGAGACCGACCACGCGGTCCTGATCCCCCGCTCCGAGCAGCTCAAGAACATCATCGGCAGCCTGGACCTGACGCTGGCGGGCAGCCCCAAGCGCATCCAGAGCGTGACCATCGTCGAGCCCGACGGCGACCGGGTGACCATCACCTTCTCCAAGGTGCGGGCCGACCTTGAGCTGCCGCCCGGGACCTTCGACCTGCCCGAGTGAGGCCGTGAACACCCCCTGGACGCGGCTCGCGGCCGGCCTGGCGCTGCTGCTGAGCCTGCTGCTGCTCGGTCGCGGCCTGAGCCTGACCGACGACCTCGCCGCGCTGCTGCCCGCCGACGGCGAGCTGTCCGAGCACTTGAGCCTGGTCCAGCGCTTCCGGGTCGCGGACACCCTGCTCATCGAGGTCGACGGCGCGGGGGTCTCACGCAAGGAGCTGCTGGCCGCCACCGACGATCTCGGCGAGCGCCTGCGCCTGGAGCCACGCCTCGGGGTGGTCCGCTACCGGGCCGAGGTCGAAGACGGGCGCCGCCTCCAGGCCGCCGTCAGCCCCTACGCGGTGGAGCTCATCCCCCAGGAGCAGCTGGCCGAGCGCCTCTCGGACCAGGGCCTGCGCGCGGTCCTGGGTGGACAGCTGGCCCGCCTCGCGGGGCCCGGCGGCTCGCTCTTCGAGGGCGCCTTCCTGGCCGACCCCCTGGACATCTCGGGCCTGGCCCTGAGCCAGCTGCGCGGCGCCACGGGCCCCTTCGCGGTGCTGGTCGAGGACGGGCACTTCCTGGACCGCACCGGCACCCGAGCGCTGATCCTGGCCGAGCCCACCATCCCCGCGCTGGGGATCGGCCCCGAGCACGAGCTGCTGGACGTGCTCGCAGCCGAGCTGGCCGCTACGCCGCTGCCCACGGACTGGCTGGGCGGCCACCGCATGGCCAGCGAGGCGGCCTCGATGATCCAGGGCGACGTCCAGCGGGCCGTGACCCTGGGCTCGGTGCTCCTGGTGCTGCTGTTCCTGATCGGCTTCCGCAGCCTCCGGCCCGTGCTGGGCAGCCTGGGGCCCGCGGCCATGGCGGCGGCGGCGGCGGCGGCGGTGGCGGCGCTGCTCTCGCCGATCCACGGCATCAGCATGGGCTTCTCGGCGGCCCTGCTCGGCCTGGCCGTGGACTACTGGATCCACCTCTACGTCACGGCGTCCAGCAAGCCCCCCGCGCCGGACTTTCGCGGCCGCTACGAGCTGGCTCGCCAGGCCCTCGGCGAGATCGCGCCCGCCCTGGTCCTTGGCGCTGGCTCCACCGCCGGGGCCTGCCTGGTCTTGATGGTCAGCCGCTACCCGGTGGTCCGCGACCTCGGCGCCATGGGCATCGCCGCGGCCCTGGGCGCCCTGGCCGGAACCTGGCTGCTCGGCCCCCTGCTCTTCGGCGTCCTGGGTGGGCGCAAGCTGCCGGACCTGCCCGTCGCGCGCCTGC
>CALGIB010000199.1 GCA_937915955.1 uncultured Pseudomonadota bacterium | reverse complement strand
GACACCCAGAAGGCCAGCGTGGCCGACGCGGCCCTGGCGGCCGGCGCCGAGGTGGTCAACGACGTCAACGGGCTGCGCGCCGATGGCATGGTCGAGGCCCTCGCCAGGCACGGCGCGGGCGCCGTGGTGATGCACATGCGCGGCAGCCCTCGGACCATGCAGCTGGACACCCGCTACGATGGGCTGGTTGGCGACGTCCAGCGGTTTCTGTCGGAGCGGATCGAGGTGCTGCGATCAGCGGGAGTAGAGCGGATCTGGGCCGACCCGGGCATCGGCTTTGGCAAGTCCCCCCAGGACTGCGCCGAGCTGATCCGGCGCCTGCCCGAGCTGCGCTCGCTGGGCGTGCCGCTCTATGTCGGGGCCTCGCGCAAGAGCTTCCTCGGCCACCTCGTCGGTGAGCCCGACCCGAAGGCCCGCCTGGCCGCCAGCCTCGGAGCCGCCGCCGCCGCCGCCCGCCAGGGGGCCTCGGTCCTGCGCGTGCACGAGGTGCTGGAGACCCGCCAGCTGCTCGACGTGATCCAGGCCTGCACGTGAACAGCCTGGTCACCCTCTGGCAGGACTCGGTCTGGTCCTCGATGACCCCCTGGGACGTCGTCGACATCCTGCTCATCTGGTTCCTGGCCTATCGGATGTTCGTCATCCTGCGAGGCACCGCCGCGCTGCAGTCGCTCATCGGCCTGCTGGGCCTCGGCCTGCTCTACATGGCCAGCCGGGCGTTCGAGCTCACGGGGCTGGGCTGGCTGCTCGAGAAGTTCTTCGTCTACATCGTCATCGCCGTGCTGATCCTCTTCCAGAAGGACATCCGGCGAGGCCTGGCCCGCGCGGGCGGGCGCTTCTTCACGGGCTTCTCAGCCTCGGCCGAGAACATCGCGCACGAGGAGGTCGTTCAGGCCGCCTTCGCCCTCGCCAGCCGCCGCATCGGCGCGCTGATCGTCGTCGAGCGCGGCGCCAGCCTGGGGGAGCTCATCGACGGGGGGCACAAGATCGAGGCCGAGGTGAGCCAGGACCTGCTCATGGCCATCTTCCACCCGACCAGCCCTCTGCACGACGGCGCGGTGGTGCTCCAGGGGCGCCGCCTGGTCGCCGCGAAGTGCATGCTGCCCCTCTCGCTCACCAAGGAGATCGCCCGCCACTTCGGCACCCGCCACCGCGCCGCGCTCGGTCTGTCCGAGGAGACCGACGCCTTGGTGGTGGTCGTGAGCGAGGAGCGCGGGGCGGTCAGCATGGTGCTCCAGGGCGCGCTCACCCCCGTGCACGACGCGAACGAACTCCGCGAGCAGCTCCAACAGCACCTCGCCGCCGATCGAGGGAAGGGCTGATGGCCTGGTCTCGCCCAGGCTGGCCCCGGATCCGCGCCTGGCTGCTCGGCGCGGTCCGGAACCACTGGCCCTACAAGCTGCTCACCCTGCTGCTCTCGCTGCTGGTATGGGGCTGGATCCAGTCCGAGGAGGTCGTGGAGGAGTCGGCCTGGGTGCGCGTCGAGTACAAGAAGCCCGAGCACCTTGTGCTGGCCCAGACCGCGACCCAGCGCGTGCGCGTCACGGTCTCGGGCGCCCGCAGCACCGTCCGCGCGCTGCGGCGCAGCCAGGAGCGCTTGCAGCTGACCGTGGACATGACCGACCTGCAGGCCGGCGTGCAGAACGTGGACTTCGTCGACGGTCAGATCGAGAACCTGTCGGACCGCCTGACCGTGGTCGGCCTGGTGCCCAACTCCGTTCAGGTCGAGCTGCAGCCGCGCGCCAACAAGGTCGTCGAGCTCGAGGCCGCCACCGTGGGCAGCCCACCCAAGGGCTTCCGCATCGTCGGCATCACGCTCGAGCCCGACCGCGTGGAGCTGTCCGGGCCCGAGTCCGTGCTGCGCGACCTGGACCGCGTCCAGACCGAGGGCATCCCCATCAAGGGCCTGACCAGGACGACGACGATCGAGGTCGGCGTGGTCCTGCAGGACCGCTCGGTCGAGCTCGAGCGCACCACGCAGGTCCTGGCCACCGTCGAGCTCGAGGCCACCAGCGGCACGCGGACCCTGATCGAGGTGCCGCTGCTGTCCCGCAACGCCGCGTGGAGGCCCGAGCTGGCGTCGCTGCAGGTGGAGCTGAGGGGTCCGGGGACGCTGCTCCGTGAGCTCGCCGCCGAGCAGGTGACGGCGCTGATCCTGGTCCCCGCCGGCACCGAGGGCGAGCAGATCACGGTCGGGCTGGAGCCCAGCGCGGCGGCTCGCGTCGAGGTGACCCAGCCCTACGGCGAGGAGATCGAGGTGTTGAGCATCACCCCGGCTCGCTTCACGCTGTCGCGCGTCACTCCCTGAGGCCTCGCCGATGAAGCTGTTCGGAACCGATGGAATCCGGGGTCGCTGGGGCCAGCTCCCCATGACCGCCGAGATCGCTCGCGGCCTGGGCCTGGCCCTCCGCAAGCACTACGGCGCGGGCACGCTCTGCATCGCTCGGGACACCCGCCAGAGCGGCGAGGACATCCGGGACGCCCTGGTCGCCGGCATGGGCGGTGACGTGGTGGATCTGGGTGTGCTCCCTACGCCCGCGCTGTCTGCGTTGCTCGCCGACGGCGCCGGGGTGGCCGGCGTGGCGATCACCGCCTCCCACAACCCCTGGCAGGACAATGGCCTGAAGGTGCTCGAGGGGGACGGCCGCAAGCCCTCTGCCGAGATCCAGGATCGGCTCGAGGACGAGCTCCTGGGGGGCACCTTCCAGCTCCAGCCCACCCTGTCCTTCGAGCAGGCCCCGGGCCTGGACCGCTACGCGCGGCTGTTCCTGGACAAGCTGCCGCCCTCCTTCCGCCTGGACGGCGTGCGGGTGGCCCTGGACGCCGCGCACGGCGCCGCCTTCGAGTCCGCGCCGCGCATCCTGGGCGCCCTGGGCGCCCGGGTCGACGCCATCGGCGTGTCGCCAGACGGGCGGAACATCAACGAGGGGCTGGGCGCGGTGCACCCGGAGGTGCTGGCCGAGCGCGTGAAGCAGACCGGCGCCCAGGTGGGCATCTGCCTGGACGGAGACGCCGACCGCGGCATCCTGATCGACGCCTCGGGCCGGGTCGTGGACGGGGACGCCGTGCTCCTGCTGCTGGCGCGCCCGCCCGGCGTGGTCGGCACGGTGATGAGCAACGCCGCCCTGGAGCGGGCTCTGAAGGGCAGGGGAGTGGGCTTCGTGCGCACCCCCGTCGGTGACCGCCACGTCGCCTCGACCATGCGACGCGAGGGCTGGCACGTCGGCGGAGAGCCCAGCGGGCACGTGCTGCTCGCGGACGGGCTGCCCACGGGAGATGGCCTGCTGACCTGCCTCCGCGTGCTGGCTGGCGGCCTGGATCTGGTCGAGCGCCTGAAGGACTGGCGCCCCGATCCCCAGGTCCTGATCAACCTCAGCGTGCCTCGCAAGCCTCCGCTCCAGGAGCTGCCTGGGCTGGCCCGGGCCCAGCAAGCCGCGCTGGAGGACGGGGCCAGCCGCGTCCTGCTTCGTTACTCGGGCACCGAGCCCAAGCTCCGCGTGATGGTCGAGGCGACCCGGGCCGAAGTGGCTCAGCGCCTGGCCGAGCGTCTGGCCGAGCTGGTCCTGCAGGAGATCTCGTGAGCAAGCCCCCCCGCCGCCTCGGCGTGAACATCGACCACGTCGCCACCGTCCGCCAGGCCCGGCGGTCGCCCTACCCGGACCCGGCGCTGGCCGCGATGCTGGCCGAGCAGTCGGGCGCCGACCAGATCACCTGCCACATCCGCTGTGACCGCCGGCACGTCAACGAGCGAGACATCCGCGTGCTGCGTCAGGTCGTGCAGACCCACCTGAACGTCGAGTGCGCGGCCACGGACGAGATGGTCGAGATCATGCTGGACCTCAAGCCGCATCGCGTCACGCTGGTG
>CALGIB010000198.1 GCA_937915955.1 uncultured Pseudomonadota bacterium | reverse complement strand
CTCGGCCAGCCCGGCGCCCATCTCGGCGGCGTCCTCGGCGTCGCCGCGCGCGTCCTGGCGGAAGACCTTGCCGTCGGGATCCGCCAGCATCCCGAGCACGACCAGCTCCTCGCCCTCGAACCAGGCGTGGCACCCAGCAGGGATGCTGCAGCCACCGCCCAGCGTCTCCAGGAAGGCCCGCTCGGCCTCGACCCGCAGGCGCGTGGCCGGATCGTCGAGCGCCTGGATCAGGGCCAGCGCCGGGCTGTCGGCGGCGCACTGCACCCCCAGCGCGCCCTGGCCGGCTGCGGGCACGCAGGTCTGCACGTCCAGGGCCTGGCCCTCCCAGCTGAGGCCAAGGCGGCTGAGGCCCGCGACCGCCAGCACGACCGCGTCGTAGTCGCCGGCCTTCATCTTCGCGATGCGCGTGTCCACGTTGCCGCGGACGCCGCGGATCTCGAGATCGGGGCGCAGCGTCTGCAGCTGTGCGAGGCGCCGAGCGCTGCCCGTTCCGATGACGGCGCCCTGCGGAAGCGACTCGAGCGTCGCGCCGACCAGCGCGTCCCGGGGGTCCTCGCGAGGCGGGTGCGCCGCCAGGACCAGGCCCTCGGCGTCCTCGGTGGGGAGGTCCTTGAGCGAGTGCACGGCCAGGTGGATGCTGCCCTCGAGCAGGGCCGCCTCGAGCTCGGCGGTGAACAGGCCCTTGCCGCCCACCTCGGGCAGCGGACGGTCCTGGATCAGGTCGCCTCGGGTCTTGAAGACCTGCAAGCGCACCGGGACGCCGTGGAGCTCCTCCAAGGCCTTGGCCACGTGTCCGGACTGCGCCAGGGCCAGCTTGCTGCCCCGGGTCCCCAGGATCAGCTCTGAGATGCTCATTCGTCCTCCGGTTCGAAGGCCTCGCCCAGCTGACGCAGGCCCTCTTCGTCGCCGCTGGCGGCCAGGCTGCGGGCCTGCCTCAGCACGTTGTGCAGCGCCCGCTTCATCATCGAGCGCGTCATCGCCTCGACGACCTTCTGCTGCTCCGGGCTGAGCTGCTGCATCAGCTTACGGCTGCGCTCGAGCTCGGCGAGCCGAGCCACCTCGGCCCGCTGCGTGATCGTCGCGATGACCGGGTCGGCCGAGCGCGCGCCCAGGCTCTCGTAGCAGCGCTCGGCCTCCTGGCGGACGATGGCCTCGGCCACCGTCGCCTCGCGCTCGCGCTTCTTCAGCCCGGCCTTGGCCACGGCGCTGAGGTCGTCGACGTTGAAGACGTAGGCGCCCTCGATCTCGTGCACGTCCGGCGCGACGTTCCGGGGCACGCTGAGGTCGACCAGGAACAGCGGCCGATAGCGTCGGGCGCGCATGATCGGGGCCATGCGGGCGCGGGTCAGCAGGTGGTGCTGGGCCCCCGTGCTGACGATGGCGATGTCGACCTGCCCGAGGTAGCTGTCGAGCTGGTCCATGTGCACGGCGCTGGCGCCGAAGTGCCGGGACAGCTCCACCGCGTTGGCGTAGGTCCGGTTGGCGACCACCAGCTCCTCGACCCCGTGGGCCAGCAGCGAGCGCGCGACCAGCCGGCCCATCTCGCCGGCGCCGAGCAGCAGGGCCCGGCGACGCTCCAGGCTGCCGAAGACCTGGCGGGCCAGATCCACGCCCGCGGTGCCCACGCTGACGCTGGACTTGCCGATGTCGGTGTGGGTGCGGACGCGCTTGGCGACGCTGAGCGTCCGGCGCATCAAGGGGTGCATCAGGCGGCCCAGCGAGCCGATCTCGCGCGCGGCCTTGAAGGCCTCCTTGACCTGACCCAGGATCTGCGGCTCGCCCACCACCATCGAGTCCAGCGAGCTGGCGACGCGGAACAGGTGACCCACCGCCTCGGGGCCCGTGTAGCGGTAGATGTGCCGCTCGAGCTCGTGGTGCCGGATGCCGTGCTCCGCCGCCAGGTAGCGGGTGATGCCGCTGCCCCCGTCTTCGGCCGGCACGACGGCGTAGACCTCGACGCGGTTGCAGGTCGACAGGATCACCGACTCGGTGGTCGCGCCATCCCCACGCAGGCCCACCAGGTGCCGGCCCAGGTCCTGCTGCGGCATGGCCAACAGCTCGCGGATGGCGACCGGTGCCGTGCGGTGGTTCAGGCCGACCGAGACCAGCTCCTGGTCGCCGATCACCCGTGCCAGCCCTGATTGAGGATCAAGATTCCGCCCAGGCTGACCAGCATCCCCACGAAGCCCATCACCGAGAAGTGCGCGGCCAGGCGCCCGCGCCAGCCCCCCACGACGCGCACGAGCACAGCGGCGGCGTACCAACCCCAGGCGATGAGCGTGGCCCAGACGGCCTCGCCCAGCCCCGTAGGCGGCGTCTCCTTGGTGAGGGCCCACAGGCCGCCCGCGGCGACCCCTAGGGTCAGGGCCAGGAAGCCGACCACCACGCAGCGGGTGTTCAGCTGGTCCAGGCTGTCCAGGCTTGGCAGCCGATCCAGCCCGACGAGCTGCTTGCTCTTCAGGCGCCGACGGACCCAGAGGTAGACGATGCTGACGCCGAAGGCGAGCGCGAAGGAGCTGATGCCCACGAAGAGCGAGAATGCGTGTACGGGCAGCCAGACGGTGGCCAGCGCCGGCGCCGCCTCGTGGGCGACGGTCCGAGGCAGCAGCAGCGAGATGCCGAGCAGGACCGCCACCAGCGCGACGTGCACGCCGGCCAGCACGCCCTTTCCGTCCCGGGGCCGGACGAAGAGCGCGCCCACGCCGATGACGATGGCGATCACCGCCACGGAGCCGCCCGCGGCTCGAATCGGCGGCTCCGAGCTGGCCGTCCACATCGCCACGATGCCGCCCAGGTGCGAGAGCAGCCCCAGCCCGAGGGCGAGATCGAGGGCCCGGGGCAGCCACGCGGGGGGCTCGGCCGGGTCGACCAGGCGGGTCCCCGCCACCGTCAGGTAGCAGAGGAGCGCGCCGCTGAAGAGGAGGGCGTCCACAGCGCTCAGCTAACGCGCCGCGCTCGGCGCGCCCCGAGCTCAGGCCTTCGGGCTGGCACGCTGCCTCAGCAATCGGGCCTCGCGCATGGCCCCGACGTGATCCGGGGCCATCTCGAGCACGCGGTCGAAGCGCTCCAGAGCCTTCTTGGAGTTCCCGGCCATCCGCAGCAGCCGCCCGCTGCGAAAGGCCGCCTCGACGCGCGACCCGACCGAGTCCAGCGCCAGCGCGTCGATGTCTCGCACGCCCTCGGCGGGGCTGATCTCCTGCAGGACCACCCGCAGGAAGGCCAGCTGAACGCGGAACAGCGTCTCGTTGGGGTCCAGCTCCATGGCGCGCTCGACCTTCTCGCGCGCCTTGGTCCAGTGCTTGGCCTGCTCCAGGCCCCGGGCCTCGCGGAAGAGCACCCGGGCCAGCTTGCGCATGTCCTCGGTGACCCAGACCTCGCCCCGGCCCAGGCAGCGCAGCCGCTCGACCTCCTGAGCCAGCAGCTCGGGCCGGTCCTGCAGCTCCTCGCGCCGCTCGTTCAGCAGGGCGAAGACGTGGGCGGCCAGGCGCTGCACCCGCCCCGGCTCGTCCATGAACTGATCGGGGTGGTAGGGCCCGGCGGCGTTGCGGAACAGGCTGTCCACCGCCTCGGCGTCCAGCTTCAGGTCGGGGTCGGGGCCCTGGCCGAGGGCCTCGATGGCGGGCTGGCGCTGGATCTCCTGGATCCGTCGCAGCAGGCTCTCGAGGCGCTGCTTCTCCTGCTCGGGGTCGCGGCGGGCGACGCTCGAGCCCGAGCCCAGCTGCACCAGCCCAAGCTCCATCAGCAGATCCAGGCTGAGCCAGAAGCGCTCGTACGCGGCCGTCCCGGGCTGGCCGTTGTCGGCGGCGAGGTCGACCAGTCGAGGGCTCTTCTGGCAGGCCCCGTGCACCCGCATCATCCAGGGGCCGAGGCCCGCGGGCCGCCCCTCGGCCTGGAGCCGCTCGCTGGCCTTGCGCTCGAGGCTGCGCGCGACCTTCTCGGCCGGGCGGACCTCGCGGAAGCCCTCCCGGACCAGGTCGAGCACGTCGACCTCGAGCGGCAGCCCTCCGCGCACGTCCTGTTCGACGAACTGGACGCGACTGGACTTGCCCGCCGCCGAGCCCGCCAGCTCTCTCCCCAGCGTGGCCGCCGCAGCCGCGTAGGCCTCCTGAAGCGACACCCCCGAGGCGACCACCGCCGGCAGGTCCAGCGCCAGGTCGCCGTGGAGCTCGATGCGTCGCGTGGCGTAGCCGTCCAGCAGGCCCAGCCCCTCGACCTGGACGATCTGGCCGAGGCGCAGGCTGACCAGGATCTCGCGGTTTCCCCGAGCGATCCAGGACAGGCGCCCGAGCGTCGACGACTGGCGGCATCGAGCAGAAGCGCGGTGGGGGTCCTGACCAAGCTCTCGCCTCGCTGTTGCCCACCCTTCCGCCGGAGTTTATGCCAACGGGACCGCTCCGTCCCAGCCCGCGGCCGAGCACCCCCCGCATCCGAGGTTCCCCAGATGGCTTCCGACCTGATCATGAACGTCACCGACGCCGACTTCCAGGCCAACGTCCTGGACAGCGCCACCCCCGTCCTCGTGGACTTCTGGGCCACCTGGTGTGCCCCCTGCCGCGCGCTGGCCCCCAAGGTCGAGGCCATCGCGGCCCAGTACGAGGGCAAGCTGGCCGTGGCCAAGGTCGACATCGACAAGAACCGCAAGACGGCCATGAACTACAACGTGCGCTCGATCCCCACGGTGCTGGTGTTCAAGGGCGGCGAGGTCGTCGGCCAGGTGGTCGGCAACGTCGACCAGGACCGCCTGGACGCCCTGGTCAACTCCGCGATGTAGGCGCCTGGTCGCGGCGGGCCTCAGGCCAGCGCGGCGCCCAGCACCTCGATGTGGTCCAGCGCCATCCCGGCGCCACGGGCGACGGCCGAGGCGGGATCGTCCACGACGATGATCGGCAGCCCCGTGGCCTGCCCGAGGGCCCGGTCCAGGCGACGCAGCTGGGCCCCGCCGCCGGTCATGACGATGCCCTTGTCGACGATGTCCGCGGCCAGCTCCGGGCTGGTCTTGTCGAGCGTCGCGAGCAGGCAGTCGACGATCAGCTGCACGATGCCCGAGAGCGCCTCGCGCACCTCGTCCTGGTGCACCCGGAGCGCGCGCGGGTAGCCGGTGACGAGGTCCCGCCCGCGGACGTCCATCGCCGTGTTGCCGTCCCGACGTCCGGCCGGAGCCGCCGCGCCGAGGTGGATCTTGAGCTCCTCGGCCGTGACCGGACCGACCAGCAGCCCGCGCGCGTCGCGGAGGTAGCGCACGATGGCCTCGTCCATCTGGTCGCCGCCCACCTTGAGCGTGGCGTGGTTGGCGATGCGGCCCATGCTGATGACGGCGATCTCGGTGGTCCCGCCGCCCACGTCGATGACCATGTTCCCCGCGGCCTCGGAGACGTCCAGGCCCGCGCCCAGAGCGGCGGCCAGGGGCTCCTCGACGAGGTGGACCTCGCGCGAACCGGCGGCCTCGGCGCACTCGCGGATGGCGCGGCGCTCGACGTCGATGGTGCTGGTGGGGATGCTCAGCACCGTGCGAGGCCGGACGACGTGGTTGGGCCCCATGCACTGGTGCATGAACATCCGGAGCATCGCCTCGGTCACCTCGAAGTCGGCGATCACGCCGTCCCGAAGGGGTCGCACGACCTCGACGTCCGGAGGGGTGCGGCCCAGCATGGCGCGGGCCTCCTGACCCACGGCGAGCACCCGCCGGTCCCCGTTGTGGTCGGAGTACAGCGCGACCACGGAGGGCTCGCGGCAGACGACGCCTCGACGGCGAACATGGATGGCGGTGGAGGCGGTGCCGAGATCGATCGCCATGTCCTGGGAGAAGGCACCCAGGACGCCATCGAGGAAGCTGCGGGCCATGCGGGGGGCCCTCGCTGTAGGGAGGAGGAGAGAGAGCGAAGAGAGCGGGGGGAGCGGGCCTCCTCGCGTCCACAGGGTGAAGGAAGAGGGGCACCTGGCGTATAGCACCCGCAGATCGGCGACTCAAGCGCCCGGAGGCGCCGTTAGGGTGCCCACCTCGGAGGCCACATGAACACCCGCTCCATGTCTCGATTCACCGCGCTCGGGCTGCTGCTCGGCCTGGGCGTCACGGCCTGCATCAAGGTGCCCGTGACGGGGCGCCGCCAGTTCAACCTGATCCCCGACGGGATCATGCGCAGCCTGGGCGAGTCGACCTACACGAGCATGCTCGCCGACGAGGACATCGCGAAGGGCAGCGAGAACAGCAGCGTCATCAAGCGCGTCGGTCAGAGGATCGCCGACTCGGCCAACCAGAAGGACTACGACTGGGAGTTCAAGCTCATCCAGGACAGCGACACCATCAACGCCTGGTGCCTGCCCGGGGGCAAGATCGCTGTCTACACGGGGCTGCTCCCGGTCGTGCAGAACGAGGCCGGGCTGGCCTTCGTGACGGGCCACGAGGTGGGACACGCCACCGCCCACCACGGCGCCGAGCGCCTCTCCCAGCAGCTGGCCGTGTTGGGCGGGATGGCGGGTCTGTACGTCTACCTGGACAAGAAGTCCGACATGACCGACAAGCAGGTCGCGACGGTCGTCGCTGCGGTCGGCGTCGGCGCTCAGGGGGCCGTGATCCTGCCCTTCTCACGGGCCCACGAGAAGGAAGCCGACGTGATCGGCATGATGTACATGGCCAAGGCCGGCTACCCGCCCGAGGAGGCGCCCAAGGTCTGGGACCGCATGGAGGAGGCCACCGGCGGCGGCATGCCCGCCATCCTGAGCACCCACCCCAGCAACGAGCAGCGCAAGGCCAACCTGCGGGAGTGGATGCCCAAAGCGAAGAAGCGCTACAAGCGCAGCTCTGCACGCAGCGGGACCCAGCAGACCCTCTGGACCGACAGCGACTTCAGCGGTGGCGGCTCGTCCGGGTCCGGCGGCGGCGGCAAGAAGACCACCGGCGGCGGCGGCAAGAAGACGAACTGAGGTAGACCCCTGAGGTGGGTACGTTAAAGGCCGCCGTTCGAGGAGGACAGCGGCCGTGTCGATGATGGAACGGATGAGGATGGGGACGGACTCGTTCTTCATCCAGGCGGTGTTCGTGATCATCGTCGCCAGCTTCGTCTTCTGGGGCGTGGGGCAGAACGGACCGTTCAGCTCGACCGTCGCGGACGTCGACGGCAGCCGCATCACGGACACCGAGTTCAACACCCGCATGCGCATCGTCTCGCGCAGCCAGGGCCGCACGCTGACCGACGCCGAGTACGCCCAGATGGGCAACACGGTGCTCGGGCAGATGATCGAGCGCAAGGTGCTGCTGGACGAGGCCGAGCGCCTCGGCATCGAGGTCAGCGACGACGAGGTCAAGCGGACGATCTACAGCATCCCCGCCTTTCAGGCCGAGGACGGCAAGTTCACGCTGGCCCTGTACGAGCGCTACGTGAAGAGCACGGGCAGCACTGACGCGAAGTTCCGCGAGGACCTGTACGAGGACCTCATGGTGGCCAAGCTCGAGAAGATCGCCGTGCTCAGCGTGCACGTCTCCGAGGCCCAGCTGGCCGAGCGCTTCGTGCAGGCCAACAGCAGCGTCGCCGTGACCTGGGTCCGGGTGCCCGACGCCGCCTTCCTCGGCGACGTCGAGGTCAGCGACGACGAGGTCCAGGCCCTGCTCGGGACCGACGCTTCCCGGGTCCAGGCCCGCTACGACGCCCAGTTCGAGCGCCGCTTCAAGGAGCCTGCCAAGGCCACGCTCCACACGATCCGCTGAGCCTGGAGCCCGAGGAGGGGTTCGATCAGGAGGGGATACGCGAGGAGCCCGACGAAGCTCCCGCCGTTGGAGGCCGCGAAGAGCTGGTAGGGGTTCGCGCGCTCGGGCAAATCTGACTCCGCGAGCCAGCGCTGGGCGATCACGCCGCTCGTGCTGAGCAACACGAAGGGGACCGCGATCGAGATCGTGAGCGCGGCCACGATCGAGCCCGTCGGGCTGCTCGGGTCAGGGTCGAGCTGTCTGAGGAAGCGACCGATCGGCAAGAACGCGAGCGGGAGCAGGACGAACACTATATGTCCGCGGCCGACGATCTTGGAGAGGAGATGCGTGTAGAGGTAGCCGAGGAAGAGCGCGCTCTGGAAGAAGAGGAGGCAGGCGGCCCACACGTGGAATCCGCCGCCGCTCGAGGGAAGCAGGAGCCGACCCACGAGCGGCTCGAGGCCGAACATGAGGAGCGCGCCGAGGAGGACGAAGGCCCGGAGCCGAGCGAAGCGGCTCACGCCGGCTCCAAGCTCGGCACGATCTCCGGGCGGACCCCGCTCTTCACTGCGCCTCCCTCGTCACGCTCGCTGCCCCTCCGTGGGCGCTCAGGGTCCGGGTTGGACCCCGCTTCGTCAACCTAGCTCAGCGCAGTTCTTGGCCCTCGACCGCGCGGCGAGGCGACTCCGCCGCGCAGGCCAGGCGAACCAGCGCCTTGGCCAAGATCGCGGGCTCGGTCGAGGCGTAGCGTTGCTTCGTCTTGCCGCCGCCCAACATCCCGAGCGCGCCGAGGGCGAGGTCTGCGAGCGCGGCGCCGACGTGCTCGGCGGGCCTCGCGTCGTCTCGGCCGGGCCCCGAAATGATCGAGGGGCGGGCGGAGAAATACGGGAGCGGGCTCGCCTCGAGGGCGGCCTCGACCTTGGCC
>CALGIB010000197.1 GCA_937915955.1 uncultured Pseudomonadota bacterium | reverse complement strand
CGGACCGCGCTGCTTCAAGAACAGCGGACGGGGGGATGATCCGGCTCCTGGTTGCCTGTTCGAGGCAGCCGGACCCGGTGGACGCCGTCGTGGACACGGGGAGCGAGGACGCCCAGCTGGTGCTGGGGGACGTGCGCACCTGCGCCGAGCCTGTTGAGCTCGGCTGGGAGCCGATCGATCTGCCGGATCCGAGGCCCAGGATGCTGCGAGCCGACCACGGCCCCGGGGCCTCTGCGGTCGTCGCGGATCTGGATGAGGACGGCGAGGTGGAGATCGCGCTGAGCTATTTCGGCTTCGTCAGCGTCCTGGCCGGACGCGAGAGCGAGTGGGCCGAGGTCGGCGCCCTCGTCGTGGAGGTCGCGACCTTGAACCTGGCCCGACCTCCGGGCCGAGGCCCGGGGCTGCTGCTCGCCAAGGCCGGCGCCCAGCTGCTCGAGCTCCAGGACGGCCAGCTGCTGCTGAGCGCGCTCGAGCTCGATCCGGGCTACACGCTGCCGCCCGCGCTGACCCCGCAGCGCCTCGTGCCCGCGGACGTCGACGGCGACGGACTGGAAGAGCTCTTCTTCCTGATGAACCGGGCGGACGAGCACCCGGACTCTCTGCTGAGGTACGGCGGCGAGCTGAGCTGGCGGCAGGAAGAGGCCCTGCCGGCGGACACCGCGCTGGGCAACGGCTTCGACGCCCGCTGGTTCGACTGGGACCTCGACGGGGATCTGGATCTCTACGTCGCCAACGACCACGGCTCCAGCGTTGTCAGCAGCCAGCTCTACCGGAACGTCGAGGGCCGGCTGGAGCACGCCACGGACTCCTGCTCATGCGGGGTCGGCGTGGACGCCATGGGCGTGGACGCCGGCGACTTCAACCGGGACGGCCTGCTCGATCTGTTCGTGACGGCCTCGTCCCACGCCGTCTTGCTGGCCGGCGCCGACGGCGGGGCCTTCGTTGACGTCACGGCGGCCACCGACGCGGACCAGGTCGGTGGGGGCCAGTACATGGGCTGGGGCGGGGTCTTCGGCGACCTGGACAACGACGGCTGGCTGGACATCGTCAGCGCCCAGGGCGACCTCTGGGACGCCGCTCGCGCGGAGGCGAACCCGGCGGTCGTCTTTGAGGACCGCGCCCGTGTGCTGCAGCAGATCGACGGCTCCTTCGTCGATCGGGCCGAGGACTGGGGCTTCGACCGCCCCGGCTCCTGGCGGGCCGTCGTGCTCACCGATCTCAACGACGACGGCGTGCTCGATCCGCTCGTGACGGACGTCGCCGCGCCCGCGGTGCTCTACCTCAGCCGGGGCTGCACCGAGGGATCCTGGCTCGAGGTCTACGCGCCCCCTGGTGCTCGGGTCACCGTCAGCGCGGAGGGAGCCGTCTGGGAGGGCTGGACCACCCGTCAGTCCAGCTACGCGGCGGGCCACGACGCCTTCGTGCACCTCGGCCTGGGCGAAGTCGAGCGCGTGGATCGTCTTGTCGTGACGCTCACCGACGGGACGCGCTACGAGCGCTCGCTGGGCTTCGAGGGTCGCCGTCGGGTGGTGCTCGAGCTCGACTGACCTGGAGACAACATGCTGGATGCGGCGCGGCGGGGCTTCTCGACGTTGAAGGTGGACCCCTCGGTGGTGGAGGCGGCGCTGAGCGCCATGCGGACCTGGCTGAGCGACCCCCGAACCTCGGAGTACGCGCCGATGATCGAGGCGCTGGCCGCGGCCGGCTCCTGGGAGTTGCTCCTGGACAGCTTCTACCAGGTCATCCCCTTCGGCACGGGCGGCCGCAGAGGGCCGGTCGGGGTGGGCCCGAACCGCATCAACCCCTTCACGATCCAGTCCTCGATCCAGGGGCACTGCGTCTACCTGAAGCAGCGCCACGGGCAGGGCCCCCTGTCGGTCGTGGTCGCCTATGACGTGCGTCGCTACCAGGACGCCCGGGGTCTCTACCCGAAGGGCGTGCCGAGCCCGGTGCGGGGCCTGTCCTCGCGCGACTTCGCCGAGCTGGCCGCCGGGGTCTACGCGGCCAACGGCGTCACGGTGCACATGCTCTCGCGCAGCAGCGACAGCTTCGTGTCCACGCCCGAGCTGAGCTTCGCCATCCGCTACCTCGGCGCCCACGGCGGCCTGAACGTCAGCGCGTCGCACAACCCCTCGGACGACAACGGCGCCAAGATCTACAACCACCTCGGCGGCCAGGAGGTGCCTCCGAACGACGAGGAGCTCGTCGACATCGTGGCCCAGGTCCAGGACGTGCGCTTCCTGCCCTACGAGCGGGCGCTGGCCGAGGGGCTGGTGGTGGAGCTCCAGCCCGAGGTGCACGCCGCCTACCTGCAGACGAACCTGGACTGCTCGCTCTCGCCCCAGGCTCGCTCGGCCCGGGTCGTCTTCACGGCGCTGCACGGCACCGGGGACACCACGGTCGTCGAGGTCCTGCGCGCCGCCGGCTTCGAGGTGGCCCTCGAGCCCACGCAGGCCAGCCACGACGGGGCCTTCCCGAACGTGCCCTTCGGCACCCCCAACCCCGAGGTGCCGCAGTCGATGGACGCCGCGGTGGCCTACGCCCAGGAGCTGGGGGCCGATCTGGTCATGGCCTGCGACCCCGACGCGGACCGGCTGGGCCTGGTCGTGAAGCACGGCGGGGGCTGGCGCTTCATGAACGGCAACCAGATCGGCGCGCTGGTCGTCCGCTATGCGCTGGACCATGGCCACGGCGGCCCCAGGCCGGTGGTCATCAAGACCGAGGTCACCAGCTCTCTGATCGAGCGGGTCGCGAAGGCCCGGGGCGCCCAGGTCGTGGGTCATCTGCTGGTGGGCTTCAAGTACATCGGCGAGGGCCTGCGGGCGCTCGAGGAGGAGGGTCGCTTCCACCACGCCCTCGGCGGCGTCGGTGCCTTCGCCGTGGGGGTCGAGGAGAGCCACGGCGTGCTCGTCACCCCTCACATCCGGGACAAGGACGCTGCCGGGGCCGCGCTGATGCTGGCCGAGGCCGCCTCGCTCGAGAAGCAGCGCGGACGCACCCTGGTGGACCTGCTGGAGGACTGCCACCGGGAGGTCGGCTTCGTCAGCAACGGGCTGATCTCCACGGTCATGCGCGGCGCCAGCGGACAGGCCTGCATCGTGGCCATCCAGGACAGCCTGCGCCAGGACCCGCCCAGGTGGGTGGGAGGGCGCGAGGTGACCGCGTTCCACGATCGCCGGGACCCGGACGGTCCCTTTGGCGCCCTGCTGTGCGAGACCGACCGATCCGCCCGGAACGTGCTGGTCTTCGAGCTCGGGCCGGACTCCCGGGTGCTGCTGCGGCCCAGCGGGACCGAGCCCAAGAACAAGGTCTACGCCGAGATCTGCGGGGTGCCCGGCCAGGATCCGGCCGAGGTCGACGCCGCCACACGCGCGCTTGCCGAGGACTTCGCGCTGCTGATGCTGGGGCGGGTAGGCCTGGAGCTGCCCCGGTGGGCGCTGAAGGTCAGCGACCTGCTGCCGGTGGAGCAGAAGCAGGCCTTCGCCGAGGTGATCATGCCCGGCGTGGCCGCGCGACTGCGCGCGCGCGAGCCGGTCCTGGACTGGCTGGAGGAGGTCCTGCAGCCCTTCGGAAAGGACCCTCGGGCGCTGCTGCTCCCGGGCGTGCGCGCCTGGGCCGGGCTTCAGTCCGAGGAGCTGGGCTCCGAAGCGGTGGCGCTCTTCTCCTGAGCCCGTAGCGAGGCCAGGTGGCCGGGGGTCGGGCCGTACTCCTGGGGTGCCAGGACGATCAGGCCTGCCGTCGGCCAGTTCACGTAGGTCTGCACGTGCTGCGTGTACCAGGCCAGGCTGTCGTCCCGGACGACCTTCTTGCCCATGCGGCTTGCGTGACGCATCGTGGGCCTCTCGCCGGGGACCGTGACGCCCACGTGGCTGATGGCGATGGGTAGGTGGTCCCAGAGCGCCCGCACGGTGAACACCAGGCTGCCCTCGGGGATCTGGGCCAGGGCCTGCTCCGCGACCTCGATCGGCAGCACGGCGAAGTGCATCGAGCCCACCGGCAGGCGACCGTCGGACAGCGGGAACAGGCTGCGCCGCTTCCAGCCCAGCCAGGTCTCCAGAGTCACGGTCTTGTCGTGCCACTCCGCGCCCGTGAGGTCGCCCGTGATGTCCCGCATCCAGCCTTGCGCGACGGTGCCCGGGATCCACTCGGAGAGCATGAAGTGCCGGCGGTTCTCGTAGCTGATCCCCTCGTCCCGGTAGCGCAGCGCCATGCGGACCTCATGGGCCCGCTCGGGGGTCGGGGACAGGGCCAGGGCCAGCACCTCCTCGACGAAGGTCAGGCAGTCGAAGGCGTCGTAGCGGGTGACCGGGTCGTCATCGAGGCCGCCCGCCTCGCCCAGGGGGCCCAGCAGGTAGCGCTGGCCGAGCCAGGGCTCGCTGATGAAGTCCACCCGCTCGCCCCAGGGCAGCTCACGGGCCTGTCGAGCGCGCTCGAGGACCTCGGGCGGGGTGCGCTCGAGCGGGTCGTAGCCGAGGGGCTGGGTTGGCTGGCCGGCGGCGATAGGGAGCAGGTCGTTGGCCTCCTCGGCGCCGTCCTCGGCGTGGACGCGGCCGAAGATGAGCAGCAGCGCGATCACAGCCCGAGGCGCGTCTGGTAGCCGACGCAGTCCTCGAGGAAGGCGTCCACGTGGTCGTCGTCGAGGGTCTCGGCGCCCAGGTTCATGGCGCGCTCGATCAGGTTGGCCAGGCCGCGGTTGAGCATGCGGCGGTGCTCGGTCGGGGGACGGCGGCGCAGGTTCTGGATGATGCCCGGGGCCGGAGCCTCGCCCGTCGAGCTGACCTGCAGGTTGGTGAACAGCGCGGCGAACTCGGTGGGCGAGCCGTCCAGCAGCAGCTGGACCTGCGCGGGGCCGGCGCCCGAGCCGTCCTGGGCGTCGAAGGCCTGGCTGAGCCCTCGGAGGACCTGGTTGGCTACGCCGATCTTGCGGCTGGCCTCGCCACCGTCGAGGGCCGGGCCGCCGAAGTTCATCTTGACGCCGCCGGCTCCGGCGGGCGCCTCGGGCATCTCGACCAGCTCCTCGGTCACGCCTTCGAGGGCCGCGGCCATGAAGGACAGGTCGATCCGGTCGGCCTCGAGCTCGGCCTGGCTCTTGGAGAAGTGGCCCTCTGCGCCGGCCCCGCGGGTGATGTCGTTGTCCGCGAACATCGACAGCTCCTGCTCGTAGACGGTCTCGTCGGGGCCGCGGTGGTAGCCGGCCTGGGCCAGCTTTGCGTTGACCTCGTCGGAGACGGCCTCCTCGGCCTCGAGGTCGACCGTGGTCTCCTCGGGTGAGCCCGCGCCTTCGCTCGCGGACTCCTCGACATCGAGGGGAGCGGTGGCCTCGCGCTCGTCGGGCCGGACGTCCTGGGGGGCCTGCTCGACCTCGCCCCGCTTCGGGCCTCGCGCCGTCGGCTTGGATCGAGGCGCCTCGAGCTCGGCCAGGACCTCGTCCTCGTCGAACTCCTCGGGCATCATCGCGGAGCGCGCGACGATCTGCCCCTGGTCCATCATGCTCAGGACGGCGTCCAGGGTGGCCAGCTCCTCGAGCGGGCTGGACTGGACCACGTGACCCACCGTCGTGTCTTCGCCCAGCAGCTTGTAGATGCGCTTGTGGACCGGGTTCGTCGGCGCCTTGCCCGGCTGGACCAGCGTGGACAGGCCGGTGGGCGTGCGCAGGGCGTGGCAGCGGCCGAGCAGGACCTCAAGGTCGCCGATGAGCGCCCTGGTGTCGTGCTGGAAGTAGAGCTGGCCCACGAACAGCGCGTCCATCTCCTGGAAGGCCGCCGGGCCGGGGGCGCCCAGGAAGCCGGCCAGGTTCTCGCGGAAGCGGTCGAAGGTCAGGCGACTGCAGAGCGGCTCGTCGAGCACGTCCCAGATGACCTCACGCACACCACGGACCGGCGACAGCTGCTTGAGGTGCCGGGTCTGCTGGATGTTGAGCACCTTGGCGCAGATCAGCCGCCGCAGCAGGAGCGTGTCATCCGTCGTGGACTGCGCGGCGAGCACCTGCCCGAGCTGCACGTACAGCTGGATCTCGGTGCCTCCCAGATCCGCCGTGAGGCGGCCTAGAGCCTTGCTCTCCAACAAGTGGAGCAACTGGTCCCGGAGCGCTGCGTTCAGCAAACCTCGATCTCGTGCCTCGGGCTGCGTGACCGTAGGGAGGGTAGCTCCTGGGGGCGCTCCGGGTCAATGCAGCCCCTGCGCCAGCGGGTGTTCGTCGCCCAGCACCTGGTGCAGGCTGGTCCGGGCGCGGCTCAGCCGGGACATCACCGTGCCGAGCCGAATCTCCAGGGCCGAGGCGATCTCCACGTAGGATAGGTCGCCGTAGTACCGCAGCAGCAGGATCTCCCGGTGGTTGGGCGTGAGCTCCTCCAGCGCGGTCATGAGCTCGGCCCGCACCTGACCTCCGTAGACGGTCTCGCCCACGGCGCGCGTCCGGGCCTGCGGCACCGACTCCTCCGGCATGTTCGCCAGGATGCCGCTCCGCCGGCGCCGGTCCCGGACGATGTTGAAGCAGAGGTTGCGGGTCACCCGGAAGAGCCACGCGCGGACCTCGAAGGACTCGTCGAAGAAGCGCTGCTCCCGCATGGCCTTGATGAAGACCTCCTGGACGGCGTCCCGAGCCAGCTCCTGGTCCTTCACGATGCCGAAGGCGTGGTGGACGAGCCGGTTCCGGTAGCGCTCGACGACGAGGTCCATCGCCTCGACGCGGTCCTGGGTCGCGAGCTGCTTCAGGTCGCTGTCTGTGTCGCCGTGTCGGGCCATCGGGCTGTCCTCCATGCGCGGGTAGGACAGTCCTGGGCGGCTGGTAATTCGTCACCGCTCGTCACCAATCGTCGCGACCCAAGTGCGCTTGTCCGCGTCTTCTGAGGGCCGGCCTCGGGGCCGCCACTTGACGAAGGCCGCTCTCGGGCCGATCCTTAGTGCGTGTGTGAGGCCTGTGGCACCAGGCGAGCGCACCGGCATGTCGTTGCAGGAGTACGCGGTGGAAGCTGAGACAACAGTCCTCAACGTGCGAGAGCTCGTCGAGGCGATCGTGAAGGCGCTGGTCGATCACCCCGACCAGGTGGTCTGCCGCGAGGTCCAGGGAACCCACTCCTGCGTCCTCGAGCTCGAAGTCGCCAAGGCGGACATCGGCAAGGTCATCGGCCGGAAGGGCATCCACGCCGACGCCATCCGTCGCATCGTGCACGCCGCGGGCGGCAAGCAGAAGATGCGCTACGTCCTGGAGATCATCGAGGACCGTTGAGGTCCCCGGCGCTCACTCGGTGATGTTGGGGATGCGGACGCCGCGCTCGCGCGCGACCTCGATCGCGCGGTCGTAGCCAGCGTCGGCGTGTCGGATCACGCCCATGGCGGGGTCGCTCAAGAGCACGCGCTCGATGCGTCGAGCGGCGGCCTCGGTCCCGTCCGCGACGATCACCTGGCCCGCGTGCAGGCTGTACCCCATGCCCACGCCGCCGCCGTGGTGGAAGCTCACCCAACTCGCGCCGTTCACCGCGTTCACCAGCGCGTTCAGGATGGGCCAGTCGGCGACCGCGTCGCTCCCGTCGAGCATGCCCTCGGTCTCGCGGTTGGGGCTGGCGACCGAGCCGCAGTCCAGGTGGTCGCGGCCGATGACGATGGGCGCAGAGACCCGGCCCGTGCGGACCAGCTCGTTGAAGAGCAGGCCGGCCTTGTGGCGCTCGCCGTAGCCGAGCCAGCAGATGCGGCTGGGCAGGCCCTGGAACTGCACGCGCTCGGCGGCCAGCAGCAGCCACCGGTGGAGCTGCTCGTCCTGGGGGAAGAGCTCCAGCAGCGCCTGGTCGGTGGTGTAGATGTCCTTGGGGTCGCCCGAGAGCGCGACCCACCGAAAGGGGCCCTTGCCCTCGCAGAACAGCGGCCGGATGTAGGCCGGCACGAAGCCCGGGAAGTCGAAGGCGTCCTCGCAGCCCCCCTCGACCGCTCCGGCGCGCAGGTTGTTGCCGTAGTCGAAGACGTGGCTGCCGGCCTCCTGCATGGCCAGCATGGCGCCCACGTGGCGGGCCATCGTGGCGTGGGACCGCCGGACGTACTCGTCGGGGTCCGAGGCCCGGAGCGCGCTGGCGTCGGCCAGATCCAGGCCGTCGGGCACGTAGCCCTCGAGCGGGTCGTGGGCCGAGGTCTGATCCGTGACGAGGTCCGGGAAGATGCCGCGGGCGACCAGGGCGCAGAAACCGGTCGCGGCGTTCATCGCCACCCCGATGGACCGGGGGGTCTTGCTGGCCTGGCAGGCGCGCACTCGAGCCAGCGCGGCGTCGAGGTCGGGGGCGACCTCGTCCAGGTAGCCCGTCTCCAGGCGTCGCTGGATGCGGTCGGGGTCGACGTCGAAGCCGAGGAAGACGGCGTTGTTCATGGTGGCCGCTAGGGGCTGCGCGCCGCCCATGCCGCCCAGCCCGGCGGACAGCACCAGCCGTCCGCTGAGATCGGCGCTGCCGAAGTGGGTCTTGCCGGCGGCCGCGAAGGTCTCGTAGGTGCCCTGCAGGATCCCCTGCGTGCCGATGTAGATCCAGGACCCCGCGGTCATCTGGCCGTACATCATCAGGCCCTTGCGCTCGAGCTCACGGAAGTGCTCCCAGGTGGCCCACTTGCCGACCAGGTTGCTGTTCGCGATGAGCA
>CALGIB010000196.1 GCA_937915955.1 uncultured Pseudomonadota bacterium | reverse complement strand
CTGGCGCCGACCCCGGAGCTCGTGTCGCCGAGGGTTCAGGACGACCTTGCAGGGGCGGTCCGCGGACCCCGTGCGCCGCAGGTCGCCGGAGTCGATGAGGATGCGCAGGCAGCTCCCGACGACGGCCGGGTCCATGCCCATGCGATCGCCGATCTGGGCGTTCGTGCGGTGGATCTGGCCCTCCTTCTCCCAGCGGGCCACGTCCAGCTCAAACCAGCGCTTGAGGAGGATCCAGAAGCGTCGGACGGTCTTGGGCCGCGGCCAGGTCATCTCCACGAAGCCCTGGGCCACGTCCAGGGCCTCGGCCGTCGCGCGGACGATGGACAGGGCTGGCTGGCGGTCGCGCCCACCCCGACCGCTCTCCTGCGCGTAGGCCTCCAGGGAGGTGGGCATCTGCTCGTGCACGACGGAGCGGATCACGCCGTCCACGCCCATGCCATAGGCCGTCGTCGCGCAGAGGACCTCGACGGCCCCGGACTGGAAGTCCTCCTGCGCCTTGCGGCGATCCTCCTTCCTCATCCCGGCGTGGTAGTGGGCCGCCTTGTAGCCCGCGTGCTGCAGCTCGTGGGCTGCGGCCTCGGTGCCCAGGCGCGTGGAGCTGTAGACCACGCAGGGCAGGCCACCGCGGCCGACCATGCGGGCCAGCTCGACGCGGGCGCCGACGACCCCGACGAAGATGTTCGGGCGGTTCGGCGAGTAGCGGAAGGTGACGGGGGCTCGGAGCTGGAGCACCGTGCAGATGTCGCTGAAGACCTCGTCCGTGGCCGTGGCCGTCAGCGCGAGGACCTGGGGTCGGCGCTCAGGCCAGATGCGACCGAAGATCCGCGCGAGGTCCCGGTAGACCGGCCGGAAGTCCCAGCCCCACTCGGAGAGGCAGTGGGCCTCGTCGACCGCGATCATCTGGACGGGCAGGTGCTCGAAGATGGAGGGCTCGGTGACGGCCAGCCGCTCCGGCGAGAGGTAGAGCAGGTCGAGGGCGCCAGCCTCGATGGCCGCCAGGGTGGCCCGGCGCTCCGTGTCCGTGATCGTGCTGTTCAGGGAGGCTACGCGGACCCCCAGGGCCGTCAGGGCGTCGACCTGGTCGATCATCAGGGCGATGAGCGGAGAGACCACGACCACGCAGCCTCGACGGGCCAGGGCCGGGACCTGGTAGAGGGCCGACTTGCCCATACCGGTCGGCAGCACGGCCGCGACGTCGGCGCCCGAGAGGATGGCCTCGAAGACGGCCTCCTGCTGGGGGCGAGGGCCCGGCCAGCCGAAGACGGAGAAGGCCTTCGAGAGGGGCTCGGTGAGCTTCACCTGCGCCCCCCGCGCTCGCTCGGAGTCTGACTTCCCATGTTCATGCTGTCGGCCTATTCTGTGGAGGCTGACCAGTCAAGAAACATGCCCAAGAAACATGGCCATTCTGGGGTGGTCACCCGAAGGCTCCGAGGTCGTAGCCCGGGTGCTCGAAGCCCTCGAGGATCTCCTCGATGCTGCCCTCGAGGACGGCGATCGCGTCGGTGACCTCCGAGAGCAGGAAGCGCCTCCCCCTCCAGTCGATCACCGCGGGGAAGTCCCGTGGCATGAGCAGGTGGTCACCCACGGCGAAGGGGTAGCTGGCCCAGGGCGCCGAGCTGAGCTTCCAGTCCGGCACTCGAGCCCCGGGCAGCTCAGACAGGGTCCGGGCCTCCTGGCCGGTGGCCGGGCCCGCGAAGAACGGGAGGGGACCCAGGCGAAGGACCCGGACGATGGCGATGTCCCGGTTCATCGCGTCTCCGTTTGGGCGCACGATGCCGCGGACGATGCGCTCCGGGCCGACGGCCAGCTCGGAGATGAACTGGCCCGGGTGGAGCCTCACGGTGTCGGGGTCGAAATAGAAGGGCATCAGGTCTCCTCTCGGGGGGTCTCGGCCCGCTCGATGAGCGTGACCAGGGTGTCCAGCTCGAGGCCCTCCAGGGAGCCCGGCTGGGCTCCCTGGATCTCCTCGACGCGAGCCAGCGCGGCCTGGAGGTCCTCGGGCGACTGGAGGGGGCGCACGATCACGCGGGGGAGGCCCAGGGTGGCCAGCGCCTCGAGCGCGACCTCGACGGTCGAGAGCAGGTCCCTCACCGCGCGCTGTGGCCGACCGTTGTCGAGCTCCAGGTCGGCGTCGTGAGCCAGGCGACGGACCTCGTCCACCGTGTCGATGAGCTGCTGCCTCGAGGCCTCGTCGAGGGCCCTCCAGGCGTCACTGGATCGCTGGATCTGGGGATCGTTCACGGCTCCACTGGCTTCTTCTTGACCGTGCGGCAGGGCCGACAGTAGGACTGCGGGATGATCCGCACGACGGGGCCGCCCTTGCTCTTGCGGATGCGCCGGACACCGAAGCCCTCCTCGATGTCCTTGACCTGGCCGCAGCGGGGACAGGACTTCGTCTTGCCCTCGAAGGTCTCGAAGGCCTGAACGGCAGGCTCCGCCATACAGTCGTCCTCCAGTGCCACCACCTCTCGCTGCTCGAGGCTGGCCGCGATGGCGTCCGTCAGGTGGCCCTCAGGGGCCAGCAGCATGCTGTGGTCGCCCTCGCGGCCGGTCCAGGAGGTGTCGCAGACGCCCCAGCGCATGCAGCCCTCCTCCGACGGCAGCGGCGCGAAGGGCTCAAACTCCTTGCCGCCTCGCTTGGTGTGGCTCCACTGGATGACCCGCTGGATGGGCCAGCAGTCTCCGGCGCGCCTGGTCTGCTTGACCCAGGTGGGCTCCTGGCCCGCTCGGGTCGAGCAGGCCGGACCGTGCAGCTCCGGGATGTCCTCGACCACGTCGTCTCGACCGTAGCGGGCCCCCTCGGGTCGGCTGACCCGGGCCTGATCCTTCGGCATGATGGCCTGGCAGTCTTCATCCACGCAGATCCACGCGCCGGTCGGCTGGGCCCTGCTGCTGGGGTTCTGGAACCAGGTCGGGTCGGAGACCTGGAGGGTCTGACCCTTGGCCTCGGCGCGGAGGTGCGCCAGCGTGGCCACGTCGGTCTCGAGGTCCTGGATCAGGTCGAAGCGCTCCGGCGCGATGCTGTAGAGCATGCGAATCTCGTGCTTGCGCGCGTAGATGCAGGGCGCGCAGCCGACCCGGGAGGCCCCCATCGTGTAGAGCGGTGAGGGGGGCAGTCCGTGCCGGTGGTGCAGGCGGATCACGTCGTCGACCTTCGCGTGCAGCAGGGGACGCCAGATCTCAGCGTCGTAGCCCTCCTCCCACTCCCACTCGGGGTAGGTCGCCCTCGCGGCGGACTCCTCGGCGCGAATCCCAACGACGTTGATGACCTCGTCCTCGTGGTCCCGGATGTAGTCCCGAGCTGGCTTGACCTTCAGGTCCGAGGTGCAGAAGCGGCGCACGCGGGCCGGGAACATGCCCTTCTTGAGGATCAGGCGGACCATCGGGCTGTAGCGGCCGAGGCGGGCCTCGTAGCCTCGAGCTGCGGCCTCGATCAGGGCCAGCTTCACCTGTCGAGGGGTGGTCGCGGACAGGAAGCCCTCGCTCCGGGCGATCTGGATGGGTCGCTCGATGCTGAACCGGGACATCAGCTCCTCGACGAGGGCCTCCTCGCCCGACAGCGGGAGGGTGGCCCGGAGCATCTGGATGGGGCCGATGTGCTCCGGGAGCACCTCTTCGAGGTAGGTGTAGGTCTGGGGCAGCTCCCAGCCCGTGTCCATGAAGATGGAGGTGTAGGCCAGCCCGAGCTCCTCGGTGTACTTGGCCATGGCCGCGCTGTCCTTGCCGCCGCTGAGGGAGAGCACG
>CALGIB010000195.1 GCA_937915955.1 uncultured Pseudomonadota bacterium | reverse complement strand
GCTGGTCGTGGGAGATCCCGGTAGGCTTGGGCCCCTCTCCGATGAGGAACAGCTTCGTCGCGATCCACTTCGGATCGCGCATCGACAGTCCGAGGGCGTCGATCGTCGCTGCCTGCAGGTTCGAGATCAGGACGGCGTCTGCAAAGCGCGGATCGGAGAGGACCGGGTTCGCTTCAAGGATCCCCCGAACCTTGGCGCGGGCAGCCTCCTCGGGGCTCTCTGGATTGACCTTCAGAATCTCCTCTTCGATGGACCCCGGCTCTTCGGACATCAGCATCTGCACGCGACCCGTGCGCTGGAGGTGGTGCTCGGGGCGATCGAGGAGAATGTCGTCTCCCTCCGGGTAGTTCTGAGGGACGATCCAGCCCCCGAAGCCCTTGTTGATGACGGCCTCTGCCAACTCCAGGTTTCCCTCTGCCGCGATCTCCTCAAACTCCCCCTCACCGAAGAGCAGCACGAAGTCTTCTTGGCTCGATACGAGGAGGAGGCCTGTGATCTCCTCGACCACCTCATACTCGAAGACCCGAGAAGGGCGTCTTGAGGAGAAAGCCCGCGCCACCGCTGGGCTCGTGGAGAACCAGGCTGGTCCATCTGGCACGTCTTCGAGCTGCAAGTAGTCGGGGCTCCCATGGTAGAGCTTCGTCCCGACCGGGATGGAGGCCCGCCGCACGGCTCGCATGTCTCGAGAGGAATGGTCTTGCAGCAACGCCAAGGAAAGCAGCGTGAGCATGCCGAAGAAGGGATCCATCACACCAGTGTATCTCGAAGGCGGAGTCGTCGACATCAATATCGTTCGACTCACCCGGCAGCTCCGGTTAGGTGAAGTAGGTCCAGAGTCCATTCACGGTGACGCTTTAGCGATCAGTGTCTCCTTGGGTGGTTGAGGGCAACCCCCACACCGCACCCCCTTCACCGGGGGGTCAAGCCCTTCCAGGGCACCAGGTCATGCCCCGATGTTGGGGGGCATGACCTGGCTCCTTGGGCCGCGCGTTAGACTGCGGCCATGTCCATGCTGCTGGCCCTGATCACCGCGACGACCGTAGCCCTCCTGAAGGACAGCTACGACAAGGACCAGGCCGACGAAGCCTTCCGCGTCATCGTCAAGCAGGCCGCGCTGGACAAGGACTGGAACCGCCTCAAGTACCTCCGGGAGCACCAGGGGCAGCTCACCGCGGAGCTCTGGGAGCTGCTGAAGGCGCCCAAGGGGACGCTCTGGACCCGCTTCAGCCCCAAGAGCCTGCCCCCGAGCGCCGCCGCCCTCGAGGGCTGGACGGCCTGGCACGAGGCGCAGTCCATGCTGGACCGCGCCGCCGAGCTGATGGACGACCCGGAGCTCGGGGGCATCTGGCACGACGCCAACGGCCACGGGGACGTCTCGGCCGAGGAGCAGGCCGAGCAGGCCATGTGGATGGCCGACCTCCTGTCGGTCCCCCTCCAGCTCGGCGACACCCCGCTGGCCGGCCCGGTGACCTGGCCGACCTGGCGCCGTCGCCTCAAGATCTCCAACCTCGTGCTGCAGCTGGCGATGTCCACAGGCCAGGGCCGAGGCGACCTCTGGGCCCCTGAGGCCAGCTCCCAGCTGCCCTACGGACCGCGCTACCCCGAGCACGACCTCGGGGCCATGCCGAGCTGGCTGGCCACCGCGGTGCTGGCCGACCTGCTCCAGGACGATCGCGAGGGCCTGCGCCTGGTCCCGCTCACCCGGGGTCAGGTCGACGCCTTCATCCGAGACCACCACAGCGCGCTGGGCCACGAGGGGTCCGGGGGAGGCGTCCCCGCTCGGAGCATGTACGCCCTGGGCGCGGCCTGGGGTGACCGCGTCGTCGCCGTCGCCACCGCGGGCCACCCGAGCGGACCCTGGAAGCGCCCACCGCAGCGCAACGTGCTCGAGCTCTCGCGCATCGCCTCGGACGGCACGGTCCCCAACGCGAGCTCCATGCTGGCCGCCCGCCTGCTCGACCTCGCGCCCTTCTCCCGACGCGGCAGCCCCGGGGTGCCCTGGCTCTTCGCGACCTACAGCCTCCTGTCTGAGTCCGGGGCGACCTACGAGGCCCTGGCCGACAAGGGCCTGCGCCCGACGCAGGTCGAGCCTGGCAAGGCCTCAGGGGTGGGGGCCGGCCAGCGCGTCGGTCGGAGGCTGGATCTGGACACCCGCCAGCAGCTCAGGGGCGACGACGATCTCCGCGACAGCCTGCCTGGCGCCGCGAAGCTGCGCTGGGAGGCCGGTCCGGCCGCGAAGCCAGCGCGCTGGGACCTGCTCGAGGCGATCCGATCAGGGCGCTTCACCGAGGCCCAGCTCATCGATCTCTCGCGCAACGGCCCCTGAGAGGATCCCGCTCGTCGTCAGCGCCTGATCAACAGGCTCTACCGGCAGGGGCTACAGGTCCTCGTCGACGTCGCTGGCGTACTGGAGGTGCTCTTCGATGTCCCCGAGCACGACCTCACGGGGCGCGAGCAGCGCTGTCCTGGGGCGCTGCTCCAGCTCGGCCTGGATCTCGACGGCCGACCTCAAGAGGCCAGCCTCTCGGAGCACCTGCAGGGGGTTCCAGGTCCCGTGGACGGACTCGTCGTCGACCCGAACCCGCATCGTGGGCTCCCCGACCTGATCGCTATCGACGGTGAGCACGGCCTCTATCAAGTCCCCACGATCGGGCGTCAGGGTCCAGTCGCCACCGGCCCGGCGCCCCTGCTTGTCGATGATCCAGCCCTCGGCCGCGAGGTAGAGGTTCGTGAGCAGGGGGCCGACGGCCTCCCAATACTCCCTCGAGTTCTCCTCGGCCCCCCACTGAAAGGCCTCCTCGAGGTCGGACTTCGAGTCCACATCCATGCCCTCCAGATCCGCGATGGCCTCCCAGGTGTCGTCCTCGACATCCCAGCGGCGCTCGCTGTTCCATATCCAGGACTGATAGTGACCCCAGAGCTCCATGAGCTGGTCGATCACGCCCACCCACTCCTTCCGATCCACGAGATCAGCCGGCAGCTCAGATGAGTCGAGGAAGGGCTTGTCCTTCTCCGGGGTGTCCAGCCAGTCGATCAACGGGCCCGGGGTCAGGATGGAGGTCTGGAGGGGAGCAGCCAGCTCGTCCAGCAC
>CALGIB010000194.1 GCA_937915955.1 uncultured Pseudomonadota bacterium | reverse complement strand
GTGCGGCGAGCGCTGGCGACGAGATCGAAGAGCGCGCGCTCGAGCTCGTGCTCGGTGGCCAGCAGCTGGACGTCTCTTGTGGCGCTCACCGGTCCGCCCCGGGCCGTCAGGAACGCCCGGAGCAGGGCCTTGCGGGCCGAGCTCCGGACGGCGTCGTTCACCGGATCTCCACGAGGGGCTCGAGGCGGGCGACCGTCTTGGGGCCGATGCCTCGGACCCGCTCCAGGTCGGCGGCGTCGGTGAACGGGCCCCTCGCCCGCTCGTCCAGGATGCGCTGCGAGAGCGAGGCCCCGATGCCCGGCAGAGCCTGCAGCTGCTCGGCGCTGGCGGTGTTCGGGTCCAGTCGACCGCTGAGCACCAGGCCCGCCGAGCCAGCCCGGACGAGGGCCCCCGGTGGGGCCAGGACCACACGCTGGCCCTCGACCAGGGCGCGATCGGGCAGCCCCGCCGGATCCCCGCCGCCCGCGCGGATGGCCGCGTGCACCGTCGGCGTCGACAGCTCGACCCAGCCTTCCAGGGGCGTGCCCTCGATCTGCACGACGACGCCGGCCTCGGCCGCGCCGGGGCGCGTGCCCGCCACGACCAGGATCCCCAGCACCACCGTGATCAGAGCCACCACCGCAGGACGCGAAGCGCGCATTCAGTCCCTCCCCAGGGCCTGCCTCAGCCACGTACGTGACCTCGGCCCGTGCGCTCTTAGCTCGATCACGCGCGCCTCGCCCTGGTAGAGCAGCCGCGCCTCGAGGTGATCCTCCGGGAGGATCTCCGGGAAGCGCTCGGCCCACTCCACGACCGAGACGCCCTGCTGGCCCAGCAGCTCGTCAAACCCCAGCTCGACCAGCTCGCTCTCGTCCCCCAGCCGGTACAGGTCGGCGTGGAACATCGGCATGCGGCCCTCGTGCACGAAGAGCAGCTGGAAGGTGGGGCTGGTGACCGGTCCGGGCACCTCGAGCGCTCGCCCGAGGCCCTGCGCCAGCGTCGTCTTCCCCGCGCCGAGCTCACCCGAGAGCGCCAGGACCGAGCCCTGGGAGGCGAAGGCGCCGAGGCGAGCCCCCAGGTCCTGGGTCGCCTCGGCGTCCTCGAGCTGGAGCGTGTACACCATGTCTGCAACATGCTCCTGTTCGAGGCCACGTCAAGAGAGCCCTTGCCTGGACCGTCGAGGGACGCAAAGTAGAGGGCTCGTGGAGACCTTCCTCCAGTACGGACTGCTCGCGGTCTTCGTCGCCCTGGTGTTGACCTCGTTTGGTCTCCCCATCCCCGAGGACGTGTCGCTGGTCGCGGCGGGCGCGCTGGCGCGGGCCGGCCACGCGAGCTGGCTATCGACGATCCTCGTGGGCTACGTCGGGGTGCTGACGGGAGACGTGATCGCCTACCTGCTGGGAAGGCGGGTCGGCCTGCACCCGACGGGCTGGCTGGCGCGCATGTTCTCCGACCACCACATCGAGCGCATCCTGCGCTTCTACAGGCGCTTCGGCGACTGGACCGTCGTGATCTGCCGGAACCTGCCCGGCATGCGCTTCCCCGCCTTCTTCTTCAGCGGCGCCACGGGCATGCCGCTGCGCCGCTTCCTGATGCTGGACGGCCTGGCGGCCATCGTGACCGTCGGGGTCTGGGTCAACGTGGGCTGGGCATTCGGCGACAACATGGCCGAGTGGGTGCACGTGCTGGACAACGCGCGCTGGATCCTGATGGCCGGCGGCATGGCGCTGGCGAGCTGGGTGCTGTGGACCTGGTTCGGCCCCAAGCCCAAGATCGACGAGGGCTGATCTCAGGCCTGCAGGGACGCGATCAGAGCGGGGAGCTCGCTGGCCAGCAGGCCGACGGGCTGGCCCTCGCCCGCTTGACCGTGCAGATAGGCGGCCGCGGCCAGGGCCTCTCGGGGGCCCAGGCCGCGCGCGAGGAAGGCCCCGACAACCCCGGCCAGCACGTCCCCCGAGCCCCCCACCGCGAGCGCCGGCCCGCCCGTGGGGTTGACCAGGATGGGGGCCCCCGAGATCAGGCTGTGGCGACCCTTGAGCAGGCAGCTGCCGTAGGGGGACAGCGCCCGCAGCGCGCCGACGCGGTCGGCCT
>CALGIB010000193.1 GCA_937915955.1 uncultured Pseudomonadota bacterium | reverse complement strand
ACGCCCTGACCCACTACTTCCACCGGGACGTGCTGCTCGAGCAGCACCTGGACGAGGTGGGCAAGGCCGAGCTCTCGCGCGAGGTGCGGCGCGTGGGTGAGCTGGCTCGCGTCGTGACCACGCGCCAGACCGAGCGCCTGGGGCTGGGCCACGCGGTGCACATGGCGGCCTCGGCCATCGGCTACGACGAGCCCTTCGCCGTGCTGCTCGGCGACGACGTCATCGACGCGAAGCGGCCCGCCATCCGCCAGCTCATGGACGTGCACGCCGAGCGCGGCGGCTGCGTGGTCGCGCTCATGGAGGTGCCTCGAGACCAGACCGACCGCTACGGCATCTGCGCGGGCGAGATGGTCCGCCCCGGCTTGATGCACGTCTCGGGCATGGTCGAGAAGCCGCCCCCGGCCGAGGCGCCCAGCACCTACTCCATCGTCGGCCGCTACGTGCTGCCGGGCGAGATCATGCGCATCCTCGAGACCACCCCGCGGGGTCGAGGCGGCGAGATCCAGCTCACGGACGCCCTGGCCGTGCTGTCCGGTCGAGGACAGGCCTGGGGGCTGGAGTTCGAGGGCGAGCGCTTCGACACCGGCAACGTCGTCGGTCTGCTGCGGGCCAGCATCCACTTCACGCTGAAGCGGCCCGAGCTGGCGGCCGAGATGGAAGCCGTGCTGCGCGAGTACGCGGGAAAGCTGGGTTAGCGCCTCCGGCTCAGGCCCAGCAGCCCCAGGAGCGCCAGCCACCCGGGGCTCCAGCCGACCGCGCCCGAGCAGGCGCAGCCGGTGGCCGGCCTGGCCTCGGAGCCAGACCCGGTGTCCGGGTAAAGCGCAGCCAGGACGCCCTCGAGGTCGATGACGCCGTAGCCGAAGATCTCGTGGAAGCCGTCCTCGTCGGCCTGCACCAGGGGCGAGGGCACGGCGGTGTCGATCAGCAGCTGACGCACCTCGGCCGCGGACAGCTCGGGGTGCTCCGCCAGGATCCAGGCCGCCACACCGGAGACCACGGGGGCCGCCGCCGAGGTGCCGCCAAAGGTGGTCGTCACGCCGCCCTCGATGGTCAGGGTCACCGTCGCCGAGGGCGCCGAGACGTCCACGGACCTACCGTAGTTCGTGTAGTTCGTCTTGTTTCCGTAGGAGTCCAGCGCCGAGACACAGAGCACATCGTCCAGCGCCTGCAGCTCGTTGTCCTGGATCTCCCGATCGTCGTTGCCCGCGGCGAAGACCACCACCGAGCCCAGGCCCCCTCGGGTCTCGGTGGCGGCGCGGTGGATGACGTCGGCCAGGGTGGACGGGACTGGGATGGACTCGACGTAGCCCCAGCTGTTGTTGATGACCGCCACGTCCTGCTCGATCGCGTGCTCGAAGGCGGCGATCGAGGCGGACAGCCCACCGTCGCGCTCGCCAAGCAGCTTGACGGGCACCAGGCTGCACTCCGCACAGATTCCGACGACGCCGATCCCGTTGTCGGCGCGGGCGGCGATGACGCCGCTGACCGAGGTGCCGTGGCTGTCGCAGAGGTCCGTGCTGGATCCCTGGCAGTACTCGCCGGGGTTGGGCGAGGGGTCCTCGTCGTCGTCCACGGCGTCGTAGGGCGCGACGACCCCCTCGATCAGGTCCGGGTGGGCGATCTCGATGGCCGAGTCCAGCACCGCGACGCGGGTCTCCGGGTTGCCCATGGAGATGGCGAACAGGGCCTCCGCGCCCAGCTCCTCCAGGTACCACTGCCCCCCGTAGCTGGGGTCGTCGAAGCGCCGATCCATGGGCATCAGGCGGTCCGGCTCGGCCAGCCGCACCTCGGGCAGGGCCAGCCAGCGCGCGGTGGCCTGCTCCGGATCGACCTCAGGGACCAGCCACGAGGGACCACCCAGGTGGCGACCTCGGGCCGAGAGGTCCTCGGGGACCCGCTCGGCGTCCTCGAGCACCACGATGACGGCGGGCAGCAGGGGGCTGGGTTCGGCAGCGAGGCTGAGCGGTATCAGGACGAGTGTGTGCACGGGGGCGAGCGTAGTCCGCGGGGCGATAGCGGAAGGCACCCAAGCCGGCTGGAGATGACCATGGTCCTGGTTCTGACGCTCTTTTCGTGCACCGAGGACCCCATCGTCGAGGACAGCCCCCGCGACAGCGGCGGCCTGGCCGTCTGCGAGGAGCCCGTCGAGCCGGCCTGCGTGGACGCGATGATCCTGGATCTGGCGCTCCACGACGACAAGGTCAGCGACGGCGCCGTCACCAACACCGCCGACGGAGACGCCTGGTACACCTCGGTGGACGCGACCGCGGGGGGCTACGGCAACTCCTCGGACAACCCCTGGGTCTACCTGCGGTTCACGGACGCCGGCGCAGAGCGCGTCGACATCGACGACGAGACCGCGCTGGAGTCCATGGACTGGGACCTGGCCGCCCGCCGCTTCATCTTGCGCCTCAACGGCGGGGACTCGGGCCCCAGCTGCGTGGGCGCGGCCACCCTGATGGAGCAGGGCTGGGACGACGTGGCCGAGGCGCCCGAGGGCATCTCGTACGCGGTCGACGACTACTACACCGACGACTGCACGATGGTGAACGACTCCTCGGGCCTGCCCGGCTCGCCCCAGGTCGTGCTCGGCCCTTGGTGGTCGTATTCGGCTTGCATCGCGACCACCGGCTACGTCCAGCTCATCCAGCTGGCGGACGGCCGCGTCGTGAAGTTCGTGGTGGATCGCTACTACGAGGAGGCCGCCCACCAGGACACCTGCAACGAGACCGGCGAGGCCCCGCAAGCGGCGACCTCGGCCATCTACACCTTCCACTGGCAGCTCCTGCCGTGAGCGGCCTGCTGCTGGTCGGCCTGGCGCTGGCTGGGCGCCCCGACGACGGCGGCGGCTACATCAACTACGAAGACAGCGACGTGCTGGAGTCCCTGGACGGGCCCGACGAGCGCGTGCGCGTGCACTACTCGGTGGCGGGCCCGAACGCGACGCTGCTGGGCGATCAGGACGACGACGGCCTGCCCGACTTCCCCGAGGCCGTGGCCGCGACCGCCGAGGACGTGCTGTTCGTCTTCGAGGCGGCCGGCTTCCGCGCCCCGCTCTCCGAGGCTGAGCTGGGCCTGGGTCAGCTGGGCGGCAGCGACGCCTTCGACTTCTACCTGGTGGACTTCGCCGGCAACGCCGACGGGCTGTTCGCGGTGGACGGCTGCCAGGGCGATCGCTGCGCCGGCCACATGGTCATGGAGAACGACTTCAAGGGCTACGGCTACCCATCGCGGGAAGAGGCCATCGCGGTCCTGACCAGCCACGAGCTCTTCCACGCCGTGCAGGCGGCCTACGCCTACGGCATGCCCGTGTGGGTCAGCGAGGGCAGCGCGGTCTGGGCCGAGCGGCTCTACGACGAGGACAGCCAGGACTTCCTCTGGTTCGCCGGCGCCTACCTCGAGGACGCCGGCCGCAGCCTGGATCGGCCACCCTCCGAGCCCCTGCCCGCCTTCGCCTACGGCACCTGCCTGTTCTTCGAGTACCTCAGCATGGAGCTGGGCACGCAGGCCCTCGTGGCCCTGATGGAGGAGTCCGAGGACAGCGAAGGGGTAGAGGCGCTGCTGGGCGTGCTCGCTCGAGAGGGCGTGGAGCTGTCCGAGCTCTGGGCCGGGTTCGTGGACGCCAACCTGGCCACCGGCTCGCGCGCGGGCCTGGCCGACGTCTACCCGTTCGCGGCCCGGATCCAGGGCATCGCCGCGGAACAGAGCGGGCCGGGGATCGAGGACGACAACCGCTTCTATCCCCTGGCCGCGACCTACTACCTGCTGGAGCACGCCGGGGGTGAGCTCTTCTTCGCCACCCTCGAGGACCCCAGCGGCCTGCGCTTCTCCCTGCGGCCCGAGCAGGACGGGGCCGCAGGCGAAGTGCTCCAGGAGTGGTCGCCCGAGGGGCCGCAGACGCTCTCGCTGGGGGAGCTCCCGGTCGGCGACTACTGGCTGGCCGGCAGCGTGCCCGAGC
>CALGIB010000192.1 GCA_937915955.1 uncultured Pseudomonadota bacterium | reverse complement strand
CCGCGAGATCGCCGACCTGCAGGGCCTGGCGGGCCTCGACGAGCGCAGGCTTGGGGCCGAAGAGCAGCGAACAGGCGGGCAGGAGGAGCGACAGCATGCGCAGACTACGTCCCAGGAGAGCGCTTCATTCCCCGAAGCGCTCGCGCGCCATCTGGAGCACCGACTGAGGCAGCGGCACCAGCTGATTGGCCCGGTTCACGCAGCAGAGCTCGACCTCACCGTCCACCATCCAGGCAGCGCCCTCGGGCTTCCAGATCTGCTGGACGAAGACCGCGCGGTAGGGGCTGCTGGCCTTGACCGTGGTCCGGACCTGCAGCTCGTCCCCGTGCTGGGCGCCCTCGCGGAACTTCATCCGGCACTGGTAGACCACGAAGCCGATGCCGTCCTCGTGCCACAGCCGCACCAGCTCGTCGACGCCCAGCAGGTGCTCGCGCGCCCGCTCGAAGTACTTGAGGTAGTTGGCGTGGTAGACGACACCGCTGTGGTCGGTGTCCTCGTAGTAGATGCGGACCGGATGGACGTGGGGCTCAGCCATCCGGCCTGCTATCTCAACGGCCGATCAGGGGCAGGCCAGGCTCAGCAGCTCGGCGTCCTCGGCGGGCAGCGTGGCCAGGGTCGAGCGCACCTCGTCCCGATCCTGGCGCTCGGCTACCCCCAGCAGGTGCTCGGCCACCATCGGCTCGCAGCCCTGGGTGGCCTGCAGCAGCTCCGCCCGACGCTGCAGCTCGGTCACGCCCTTGCGCAGGGTGGCCTGGTCCCGCCGGGTGGCCTCGGCGACGACCTCGGCGCGACCTCGCTCGGCGGCGCCCAGGCTGGCCTCGGCCATGCCCAGGCCCAGCTTCGCGTCCAGGTCATGGGGATGCAGGGCCAGGACCGCCTGGAACTGCAGCCTGGCGTCGACGAAGTCCGCGTGCTGCAGGGCCAGCGCGCCCAGGTTCATGCGGGCCTCCCGGAAGCCCGGATCCAACTCCAGGGCCTCATGGAAGCTGAGCACGGCGGCCCCCGCGTCTCCTCGCTGGAGCGCGCCCAGGCCCCGCTCGTTGAGCCAGGCTGGGCTCTGCTGCCCCAGGCTCTCGCCTCGCGCCGCGCAGATCGCGGCGAGCTCGGGTCGGCCCTCGCGCTCGTGCAGCCAGGCCATGGCCAGCCAGGCCTGAGCGTCGCCGGGGTGCTCGGCCACTCGGGCCTCCAGCTGGCCGAGGTCCTGGACCTCGACTGTGACGGGGACCTCGACGAGCGGCTCGGGGCTGACCTCGACGCCGGCCGCAGGGGGCTGCTTGGGGAGACAGGCGATCAGCAGGGTCCAGAGCGTCACAGCTCCTCCTCGAGGCCCGCTCGCAGGCGCAGGCCGCTGGTATAGCTGGGGCTCAGGAGGTGCTCGGCCAGCGCCGGGTAGCGCTGCGGATCCAGCTCCTCGAGGCGCCCGCGGGCGAAGCGCGCGTCCTCGCCGTAGAGATCCAGCTCGTGGGCCTTGGTCAGGGCGGTGGCGTAGGCCTCGGCGGCCTTCAGCCGCACCACGCCGCCCTGGTCCCAGGTGTCCTCGCGGTAGTAGCGGGCCTGCTCCTCGGTCAGGAAGCTCGGCACGTGGCTGCGCTCCAGCGTCTCGGCCATGTCCTCGTAGGCCCGGCCCAGCTGCACGATCGTGGCCACGCCCCACTGGCCCGAGCCGCTGCTCAGCACGGCGGCGCCCTGCCGCTCCAGGGCGGTCAGGGCCGCGGCCTTGGCGGCCAGCTGCTCGCCGAGCACGCGGTTCTCCTCCCGAGGGGAGACGCCGCGGGCGGGGCCGTCGATGGCCAGCGCCGCGTAGGCGGGCCAGGCCTCGACCAGCTCGGAGAAGCGCAGCGCCCCCAGGGCCTCGACGGCGGGCGCCCCCAGGCTCGGCGCCTCGATCTGGACCCAGGCCAGGGTCTCCTCGCGCAGTCGCCGGTCCCCGGTGAGCGCGAAGAGCTCCTGGGCGACGACCAGCCGCAGGTCGGGGGTCAGCTCACCGTCCAGCAGCAGGCGGTAGGTGTTCGACGCCAGCGCGGGGTCGGTGTGCAGTCGAGCGATCTCCAACCGCAGGAGCACGGGCTCGTGCCCTCCGCCGCCCAGCTCCAGCAGCGCGCCCAGGTCCGCCCGGGCGGCATCGGGCTGCCCCAGGGCGCGACGGAAGACGGCGGCCGAGTACAGCGCCGCCGCGGCGTCCTCGTGATCACTGTGCTGCATGCCTAGGCGCTCGTAGAGCTCGGCCGACTGTACGAAGTCCGCGCTGGACTCCAACCCGAAGGCCAGGGCCGAGAGCGCATCCGGCACGAACCTGGACTGGGGGTAGCTGGCCAGCAGCCTGCGCCGAGCGTCCATCGCCCCGCTCCGCTGCCCGGCCTCGTCCAGCCAGGCCGCCGCGTTGTTGAGCGCCAGGTCCGCCAGCTCGGAGGCGGGGAACTCGTCGGTGAAGCTCAGCGCCGCCTGGGCGGTCTGTGCGGGATCCCCGGCCTGGCTCAGCTGCACCTCGATGAGCTTGAAGCTGGCGCGCTCGTAGACCTGGGCGGCCTCCTTGCGCACGCCCGGCGGGAGCCGCTCGTTGGCCATGAACTCGGAGCTGGTCAGCTTCAGGTTCGGCCAGTCCTCGACCAGGACCAGGGCGTCCAGGATCAAGTCGATGGCCAGCCGCGCGTCCTGGGTCCGGGGGTCGAGCGCCACGACCTTGCGGAAGCGCTGGCTGGCGGCGCCGAAGTCGTTGTGCCGGTAGAGCAGCCAGCCCGAGCGGAACAGCGACTCCTGGACCTTGGAGCCCTCGGGGAAGAGCTCGACGTACTGGTCCAGCGCGGCCAGGTGGCGCTGCTCGGACTCCGAGAAGGGCAGCACCGCGGACCCCTCGGGGTCGGCGAGCGCGGGAAGGTCGTGCTCGGAGGCGTGGATGGCGGCCTCGGCCGAGAACTGGCCGTGCTTGCCCTGGGGGTCCGCGGCGACCACGGCCATGTAGGAGCCGTAGGCCTGCTCGAAGCGCTTCTGGGTGTAGAGCAGCTCGGCGTGTGCGAAGCGCACCTCGTAGCTGCGGTGGCCGTCCGGGTTGTCGACCAGGTAGGTCGAATACAGACTGTCCGCCGAGGCGTAGAGCTGTTCGGCCAGGGGCCCCGTGCCCACCTTGCGCGCCTGCTTGTGGAGCTCCAGACCGGTGCCGGCCAGCGCCGCGCCCAGATCGTCCTGGGTCTGCTGGACCAGCCCCGGGTCGGTGGCGTTGGCCTGGGCCCAGGGCGAGCGCGGTCCATAGTCCCGCCGCAGCATGCCCAGCTGCTCCACCACCTGCTCGGTGCGGCCCATCTGCTTGTAGACGTCGACGATGGCGCCCCGGTAGGCGGGGGCCTTGGGGCTCCTGGGGTCGCGGGCCAGGAGCTGGCCGTAGAGCTTGAGCGCGTCCTCGTGCTTGCCCTGCTCGAGGTAGGTGGCGCCGAGCCGCTCCATGGTCTTGACCGCCAGGTCGCCGCGCCCGTTGCGGTCGATGAAGCCCAGGCACTCGCTCAGATCACCGCCGTCTGCGCAGAACCGCACCAGGTCCTGGTAGGCCTCCTCACGCAGGTCCACGACCCCTGGCGCCTGGCCGCTCTCGATGGCCCCGTCCGACCAGGTGATGACGCGCTTGAGCGTGTCCAGCGCCGCCTGGGACTCGCCGACGTTGTAGTAGCACCAGCTCAGCTTGTAGAGCGACAGCGCGTAGTGCTCGTGGTGACGGAAGGCCGAGGCCTTCTTGTAGGCCAGCAGCGCCTTGTAGGCGTCCCCCTCCTCGAAGTAGTGCTCGCCGATCTGCAGGTAGGCGTCGGGCACCAGCGCGCTGTCCGGGTAGTTGCGCACCAGGCGCGTGTACTCGGTGAGCGCCGCGCTCGCCTCACCCGAGTCCTTCAGGGCCGAGGCCAGGTAGAAGGTGGCCTCGTCGGCGCGCGCGTACTTGGGGTAGCTGTCGAGGATCACTCGATACAGACGGATGCTGCGGGCCTGCCACTGCTGGCTGGCCGCGTGGCCCTCGCTCAGCTCGCTGCAGTCCTGGCCGGCGTCGAAGCAGGCGTCGAGCCTGCCCACCTCGATGATCATCTCGTCGAGGTAGTGGGCCCGGCCTTCCTGGAAGTAGAGGTCCGCCAGGCGGAGCATGAGATCCGCGCGCTGCTCGCCGCGGATGTTGGGGTTCTCGGCCAGCAGGCGCTCGGCGGCCTCCATCTCGGCCCGGCGGTGCACGGCGGCCTGCTCCTTGCGCAGGTCGTCCAGCGCGGCGCGCTCCTGCATCGCGGCGCCGTCCAGGGTGCGGCGCGTGCGCTTGTCGCCCTCCTGGGCGCTGCTCGGGCTCGGCAGGGCCAGCAGAAGGCCCAGCCCCAGGGCCATGGACAGGCCCCGAAGGCCCGGGATCTTGGGGTGTTGCATCAGGGGAACCTCGTGATGTGCTGGTCGCGCAGCTCGGCGTCGACAGAGCCGAGCCCTGCCTGGGTTCACCGCCGGTGCAGCGATGAGCTCGGGCGATCACAACGACCGCGGAACACCCCTCGGGGTTCCGGCTTTCTGGACATCCGCTTGACAGGGGCCGCGGCGGCTCAGAGCCAGGCGGTGAGCTCCAGCCCGAAGAAGCGGTTGTTCTTGCGCTCCAGCGTGGTGCCGTTGACGGTCTCGACGTACAGCAGGTGCTCGGCCCGGACGCGGAGGCCGACGACGTAGTCGGTCCGCAGCTCGGCGGTCAGGCCGTAGAGCAGGGTCGGGTGCAGCTCGATCTGTGTGGAGAGCGCGACGGGGTCGTTCTCGGCCTGCATCGCCGTCAAATCATCCTTGGTGCGCACCGCGCCGAAGCCCACGTGCAGGCCCACGTTCGTGGCGATGTGCTCCCCCTCGCGTCGGATCGGCGTGAAGCGCGCCACCAGCTCGCCGCGGGCCATGACGCGCGACAGATCCGGCGAGACCTGGTTCTCCTCGACCAGCTGTGTGGTCAAGGGCTTCCAGTCGGCCTGCCCCAGGTCGGGGTAGCCCGCGAGCAGGATCCCCGCGGAGAAGACGGGCACGGGGGCGTACTCCAGCCCGACGTGCAGGCCCCGGCGCTTGATGAAGGGGTCGTTGACCACCCAGTCAGCGCCCGCGTGGAGGCCGATCCCGACGGGCTCGTAGGCCAGGGCGTCCGAGGACAGCGCGCACAGGAGCATCAGCACGGGCACCTCAGAGCTGGACCAGCAGCTCAAGGCTGCGGATGGGTTCGGCGACGAAGCGTCGGCCGCTGACGGGCAGCTCCGGGTCGTACTGGGGGAGGTCCTCGACCCCGAGCCTGCGCATCCAGGTCATGCGCAGACCCACCCGGGACAAGACCCAGATGTCGGCGCCAGCGCCGATCAACAGACCGCCGGCGACCCCGCGCGTGCCCGCCGTGACCCGCACGGACTCGCCGGTGTTCCCCTGCGCCAGCTCCTGGTCGTAGGTCGCGTAGGAGCGCTGCTGCATCAGCACCTCGCCGC
>CALGIB010000191.1 GCA_937915955.1 uncultured Pseudomonadota bacterium | reverse complement strand
GGACCTGTCCGAACAGGAGGCCCGGTGCATCGCTGAGGACACATCGCTACCTGCGCCGCCTCCGCGGGACAATCCCGAGTCCATCCTGGTCGCCCCAGCGATCCTGTAGATTGCCTGGACCCAAAGAGGAGTCGCGGATGCCGTTGGGATCCAGGAGTCAGCTCGCGGTGATCGGCGGGGGGCCCGCGGGCATGACCGCGGCCCTCCTGTTGGCCCGCGGCGGACACGGGGTCACGCTCTACGAGCGAGCGGCGGGGCTGGGCGGCCTCTGGGCCTCGCGGCTGGACGCCGACGGTCGCTTCCTGAGCGACAACTCCTGCAAGGTCTACCAGCCCAGCTACACCACCACGCCGGCGCTGATGTCGTTGATCGGCACCGACTGGCGCGCTCACTTCGTGCCTCGCTACGACCTGACCTCGGACTGGCTGGAGCCCTTCGTGCGGGACTGCTCCTGGCGCGACCTCCGAGCGCTGGCCGGCGCCTACCTGGCCAACCGGGCCGGCCTCGGCGGCTTCCACGAGGTCTCCGTGGACGAGTTCGTCCGCACGCGCGAGCTCACCGACGCCTGCCGCGCCTGGATGTGCGCGACGGCGCTGGGCGGCATCGCCGGCACGCTGCGCATGACCATGTGGGAGTTCTTCCACCGCATCGGCACGAACGTCGTAGAGATCCTCGCCGGCACCAAGGGTCCCCTCTACTGGAACGAGCGCCCCCCCAACGCGCCGGGCGGCTTCGTGACCATCTGGCACGCGGCGCTCTGTCGAGCGGGCGTCGAGGTCCGCGCGGACACCCAGGTCGACAAGCTCGAGGTCCACCCCGAGGGCCTCCGTCTGACCACGGCCAGCGGGGAGGAGGTCACCGCGGGCGCGGTCTTCCTCGCGCTCCCGCCCCCCGCGCTGGCTCGCCTGCTGCGGACGAGCGACCCCGCGCTGGCCGAGGGCTTCGGGGCGCCCCAGTCGGCGCTCGGCGGGCTGGTCAGGGACTCGGCGTACAGCCACCTCGGCGTCACCTGGTCGTTCAGCTCCGAGCTCCCGAACGATCTCCCGCTGGGCGGCCACAACGTGCGGCGGGGCTGGCACCCCATCCTGGTCCAGCACCCCCAGTACCAGCCCTGGCTGAAGCCGCCGGCCAGGACCGTCGTGGTCGCGTCCCTGGCGGTCGACACCGAGTTCCGGCACCACCGGCTCCGGACCCTGGCCAGCGAGCACACCCCAGAGGAGCTGGCAGCCATCGTGTGGGAGGACGAGCGCCGGATCGACCCGAGCCTGCCGGAGCCGCTGTCCGCGGTGATCACCCCCTCGTCCAGCGCGACCCAGATCACCCGGCAGGGTCCGCTCCCGGTCTCCTGTCTCGGCGGCCGCGTCCTGCTCGCGACCAACCTCCACGGGCGGGCTCCCTACTTCACGGCCTCTCTCGAGGCGGCCATCCAGGCTGGCGCCATCGCCGCCACGGCCTTCGACGGCGACCTCGAGCGGCTCCCCATGGGACGCCCCGCCAAGCTCCCGTGGACCGTCGCGGGATCCGCCGAGCAGCGCCCTCTGCGGCAGGTGGTCGGTGCGACGGATTGAGCTGGAGGCGGCCCTCGAGGCGCCGGCCACGGAGGCCTGGCGCGTGCTCGTGGACCTCCAGCGCTGGCCCCAGTGGGGCCGGCTGGTGACCTCGGCTCAGGGGCACTTCGTCCCGGGAGCCGTGTGGACCGTGCGCCTGCGCGGCGAGCCCGGGGGGACCACACGGACGATGCGGCCTCAGTTCGTCGAGATGACGCCGCCGCAGCGCGTCGTCTTCGAGACCCGCCTCGGGGCAGGCTGGCTGGTCAAGCTCCGCCACACGTTCGAGATCCGGGACCTCGGATCGGACCGCTCCACGCTGCGACAGTCCTTCGAGGCCTCGGGGTTGCTCGTGCCGATCCTGTGGCACGAGCTGGAGCCGGGCATGACGCAGTTCGCCGAGTTCGGGCAGGACCTGGCTCGGCGCCTCGCGCGGGCGTGACCCCCAGGAGCAGGACCTCAGCCGTGACAGCGGCCGCGGATGCCCTCGAGCCAGAGCTGGTGCCAGCGCAGGAGCGCCGGCTGCAGATAGAGCCGCCCCAGCCAGGGCACCGGACCTCGCTGCACCTCCTCGGTCACCAGGCGCGTCCCCTGCCCTTCGGGCTCCAGGAGCCAGGTGTGGCATCCCCGCCCCTTCCAGTCGTCACCCCGCCAGGCGAGCACCCGTCCTGGCTCCCAGGCGATGACCTGGGTGCGCACCGCGACGCCGAAGGTGCGCCAGGAGAACCAGGCGCCGGCGCTCAGGACCAGGTCTCCCCCGTCGATCCGGACGTCTTGAGCGTTGTCGTAGAGCGAGGGCCAGTCGACGGCGCCGATCAGGACCTGCCAGACCCGGTCTGGCGGCGCCTCGATGAACAGCTCGTTGCGGCTGGACACCGGCGCCCCCTCGGGGCGTAGATCCTCGGGCCAGGGGGAGGTCAGCATCGGGGCTCCTGTCCAGACGATGAAGGACACGTCCGTAGACCGTCAGAGCGAGGCGACGATCATCTCGCTCTCGGTCCACAGACGCTCCGCGAGCGCCTCGTCCTGGGCGGCCTTGCTGGGCTCCTTGACCTGGCAGCTGTCGAAGTAGAGGCCGGTCTGATTCGCGAGGTCCGGGTGGACGGCCAGGTAGACCTGCGTGGCCGCGCCCTGGGCGATGGTCTTGAGCTTGTCGCGCCCGATGTTGTCGAGCACGCCGTCGTAGTCGCTCAGGTGCCGGCCGAGCCCGGTCTGGATGACCCCAGGGTGCAGGGCGTTGGCGGTCTGACGGCCGCCGAGCCGCCGGGCCAGGGACTTCGCCATGAGCAGGTTGGCGAGCTTGGACTGTCCGTAGGTGCGCCACGGCTGGTAGTCGCGCTCGCCGCTGAGGTTGTCGAAGTCGACGCCGATCTCGGGCGCCATGAAGTGCGCGCCGCTCGAGACCACCACCACCCGGCCGTCCTCGTCGAGCAGATCGACCAGGCCGTTGACGAGGATGAAGTGGCCGATGTGGTTGGTCAGGAGCTGCAGGTCGAGCCCGAGCGTGGTTCGGGGCTCCGGCAGCGCCATGATCCCGGCGTTGGCGATGACCCCGGCCAGGCGCCTGTCGAGGCCGCGGACGGTCTCGACGGCGGCCCGGACCGAGGCGGGATCGGAGAGCTCACACGCGACGGCGGTTCCTGGCACGCCGTGGCGATCGAGCGCGGCCTGGCCCTTCTCGAGCGTCCGAGCCAGCCCGATGATCTCGGCACCACGAAGCCCGAGCACCCGCAGCGTCTCCTCGCCTATGCCCGAGTTGCAGCCGGTCAGCAGGTAGACCCTGCCGCGCAGGTCGAGGCCCCGACTCACGTCCTCCGCGGTGCTCGCGAACCCGAATCCAGACATCTGATGCTCCCTGTGGCGCCGCGCGCTCGAATAGCCCCGAGTACCACGCCCAGCGAAGTCAGCGGGTGATGTCGATGTCGAACACCGCGCCCGAGGGCCCCGTCGCCGTGCCCACGACGTGGGTCGATCCGGGGCTGCGCCGGGTCCCACCGTCGTCGTCGCTCTCCAGCGCGCCGTCCAGGTCCACCGACAGCGTGGCCTCGCCGACGATGTCCCCCTCCAGCACGAACAAGCCCTCCAGGGTGCCTTCGAAGTCGCCCTCCGGGATGTCGCGGAGGGCCAGGTCGAAGGCCGGCGAGCCCAGATCGGCGTCGGTCCAGTAGGTGACGGCGAGCCCCCGGCCCTCACCCTCGCCCAGATCCTCGAGGTCGCTGTAGCGCTCGAGGACCAGGTCCAGCCGCATGCCCTTGTTGTCCGAACTGCCCTGGTCGATCTGACCCGAGATGACCAGGGTCCCGGAGACGTCGCCGGTGGTCTCCTGCGGCGCGATGTTGGCGCTGCTCGCTTCGTTGAAGCCGTCGAAGCCCAGGCTCATGGCCTTCTCGATGGCCGAGTCCAGGCCGAGCAGGACGCCCAGCCCGCCCCCGAGATCGACCCCCTGATCCAGGCTCAGCGCGACCGGGACCGGGCAAGGGCAAGCTCCTTGGGCCCTGCCGCAATGTCCGCGTGTCTGGAGCAGGGACCATCCCCCGGGCAAGCGATGGTCCTGAGCGGCTTCCTCGGATTCGGAGCGGGCCACTACGCCGCGGGAAACACACGACGAGGCGTCACATACAGCGTGCTCCAGGTCGCAGGGACAGTGACTGCCGTCGCCTCGCTCCTCGGAACCCAGGAGGCAATCCTCGGGGCCGACGATCCCGTTCGAACAGCCGAGGTCGGAGTCGCGGTATTCGGGATCGCGATGGGCGCAATCGTGGCCATCCGAATCACTGACACCGTGACCGCGGGCGCGTCAGCCCGGGAAGCGCGCCGGGAGCTATTCGAAGCCTGCAGCCGGTGATAAATGCTGCTCAGCGTCCAGCGCTTCGCCGATGGTTGCCCCATTGTCGAGGGCTTGCTGCATGTCGTGCAGCATGTCCTCTCCTCGGCCCACTCGCTCGGCCTCGACACCCAGCCTCAGACTCCTGAGTGTCGCGAGCAGGTTCCCCCGTGAGGCCGACCGAAACACCCGTAGCACCTCCGTCTGGGCATGACCGCGGAGCTGGGCAGCGGCGAGAACTCCAGTGGCAAATGGGGCGTCCATCTTCCCGCGTAGCTCCGGGGTGGTGTGCTCCAGCAGGACGGCAAGTGAACCGGTAAGTCGCGGATAGCTGTGCTCCAAGCGACGTAGCTGTTTGAGCAGCCGCTGCTCGTCAACACTGGTCTCCGGCACGACCCAATCGTTGCGACGCCGAAGGAAGATCTCCAACACCCACCACTCAGTCGGCAACGTCTCGCTCAACCGCGCAATCGCCGCATGCGACAGCGAAAAGGCGAGTTCGGTCCCGGTCAGGCGTAGCTCAGCCATCAACGCCTCCCGGTGTCTCTCCTCCTGCGGAATCGTCCCGTCGAGCCAGCGAGACAGGGTCGATGGAGACGCCCCGAGTCGGTCTGCAAGCTCGGCCTGGTTGATGCGCTCATCGCACAAGTGATCCCGAAGGATGTCCGGCAGCCGTCTGGTCTCAAGCACTTCCTACCCCCTGAGAGGAACTCTCAGCTCCCCCGAACTGAGGGCGCCACCTTTAGTCGGATCGAGCCAGCCAATGCCGGCTCGGCCCGACACTCTCACGGAGACACAGATGTCCCAAACAGAACGAATCCACCTCGGCGCATCGGGGGTCTTTGCCCTCAGCAAGGCAGCCAAGCTCCTTCCCCTTCGAGACAGCGACGCCAGAGGGTGGCTCCGCCAGAAGGGGCTCGTCCTGAACCTCGAAGGTCGCGAGGTGGTGGTCTGGGGAGACGTGGTCGAGGCTCTCAGGGCCCACGACATCACTCCGCCAACGAGTCGCTGAGATGAACTGGGCACTCGGCCTGGAGCTGGTCCGCGTCCGCGTCAGTCGAGCTGTCCTCGGAGCCGTCCGAGGGCTGGCCGAGCAGCGTGCGTGCAGCCAGTCCGCGGCCATCCGACACCTGATCAAGCTCGGCCTCGCCTGCGAAGCGACGGCCGATGCGAAGCGCAAGAGAGACGCTCATGTCCGACCCAACCCTGTTTGATCCCGAGTGGCGGAGTCAGCTCCGCGACGATCCGCCCCCGGCCAAGTCCACTCGCAGGCCCCGGAAGCCGGCGCCGCCACGCTTTCTGAAGATGAGCGAGGTCCCGATCACCGAGACCGAGTGGCTCTGGGAGCCCTTCCTCGCCGCCGGCAAGCTCTCCCTCGTCGAAGGCGATCCGGGCACCGGCAAGAGCACCCTGTCCACCTGGATCGCGGCTGCCGTCACGTGCGGGCAGATGGGCCCGCCGTCCGGCGCGATCGTCGTCAACCTCGAGGACACACCCGGCGATGTCATCGGCCCCCGACTCCGAGCAAACGGCGCCGACCTGGAGTTGTGCCACGCGGTCAACCTAGAGCTCGGACTGCGCGTGCCCGAAGACGTGGAAATCCTCCGAGAGAAAGTCCGGGACACGCGGGCCCGCTTGGTCGTGATCGACCCGCTCATGGCCGTGCTCGGCGGGGACTCCCACAAGGACCAGGACGTGCGCAAGGCGCTGAGCCCCTTGGCCGCCATGGCCGCGGACACCGGCGCCTCCGTGGTCCTCGTGCGTCACCTGCGAAAGACGGACGGCCCGGCGATGTACTCCGGCGGCGGGTCCATTGGCATCCTCGGCGCAGTCCGGACCGCTATGCGCGTAGCGGTCCACCCGGAGGACCCTGACCAGCGAGTCCTGGCCATGGTCAAGTCCAACCTGGGCCCGATGCCTCGCTCTCGGCTCTTCCGTCTGGACTACGAGACGACCAGCGGCCGGATCGTGTGGGAGGGCGACTGCGAGTTGACGGCGGAGGACCTGAACACTCACGACAGGTCCCAACGGCAACGAAGCAAGGGCGGGAGCACCAAGCTCGAAAAGTGCCAAACGTGGCTGTTCAGCGAGCTCGCTTCCGGGCCCAAGCCAGCGGAGGAGATCACGTCCAGGGCGAAGGCCGCCGGCCACACGGAGAGCACCCTGCGCCGAGCCAGAGAGGCGATCGCCACCACCGACAAGACCGGATTCCAGGCTGTGTCGATGTGGAGTCTCAAGCCGGCTGACTGGTAGTGAGCACCATTGCGAAGACCACCACCACCAGGGCCACTGCGCAGTGATGCTCAGTCAGCGCATGAGCACCATTGCGAAGACCACCACCAGCAGGGCGCCTCCGCAGTGATGCTCAAACGCCTGAACCCCCCGGGGGCCCGACTCTCCAGCCTCGCGCGCGGCCCGTCGAAAGGACGAGAGTCAACGTCCGAGTGCGCAGTCCTCACCGACCCACCGAACGCCGACGCCCGTGAGAACCCAGAGGCTCGCAGTCCCTCCAGCGCAGGACTCGACCTCTTCGCACTGCACCATCGGGAGACTCACGTTCCTCTGGTCGAACCCGAGGTCCACGATGGCATCGGCCTGCATCTTCGACTTGAGCCCTGGAATCTGGGAAAACCCTGAGTTGAGGTCCCAAGCCTCGATGTACAGGACGCCGACTTCCTCAAACGGACAGGGGGTCGACGTGGAGGTCCAGACGTAGGAGGGCAGCGCAAACGCGCCGACGACGTGCTCGTGGAATGGCAAGCAGCCGCCAAGTCCCAGCATCACCCAACTCAACAGCATCCGGCCTCCCGCCTGACGCTACCACCGCTTTCGTTACCGTTCGTCCCCTCGGTAACGCAATTGCATTGCAATTGGGATGCCAGCCCCTTAGTCTGGAGACACCGGAGGAAGCCATGGCCGCCAACAAGACCCGCACCGTCGCCTACATCCGAGTGAGCACGGACAAGCAGGCCGAGCACGGCGTGAGCCTGGACGCTCAGCGGGCGAAGGTCGAAGCCTACGCAGCGCTCTACGACCTGGAGCTCGTGTCCATCGAGGTGGACGCCGGCGCCAGCGCAAAGACCCTCTCGGGTCGCCCCGCCTTGGAGCGGTCCCTCGGCATGCTGGTCCGGGGTGAGGCTGAGGCGCTGCTCGTGGTCAAGCTGGACCGCCTGACCCGCAGCGTCCGCGACCTGGGCGATCTCGTGGACCGCTACTTCTCCTCCGGCCGGTGGGCCCTGCTCAGCGTGTCCGAGCAGATCGACACCCGCAGCGCAGCGGGCCGGCTGGTCCTGAACGTCCTGGCCAGCGTGGCGCAGTGGGAGCGCGAGGCCACCGGAGAGCGCACCTCCGCGGCCCTGGCCCACAAGCGCGCGAACCACGAGTACACCGGGGGCCGCCTCCCCTACGGCTGGACCCTGGACGAGGACGGCGTGACCCTGCTCCCCCACGCCGGAGAGCAGCGCGTCGTCCGAGCGGCCCGAACCCTCCGCGAGGCTGGGCTCTCCCTGCGCAAGGTCGGCGCGGCCCTGGCCGAGCGGGGCCTGCTCCCTCGCTCCGGAGGCTCCTGGCACGCAAAGACGGTCCGCGACCTCCTCGGCGCGGAGTTGGCGGCATGACCGGGGAGCAAAGATGCAGTTTCATGAAACAAAAGACGCACACGACAACGGGCGAAGTGCCACCCCTGGAGCAGTCGACAGACTTGACCCCTCGGACCAGCGACGAAAGCGACCGAAGCGACGCAAGTCCCGACCCGAGAGCCGTCGCTCTCGCCCTCTCGGACCTTGCCGAAGCCCTCGCCGACCCAACCATCGCGGCCCGAACCGCCGCCTACCTCGCCGGGGACCTCCCCGGCACCGAGGCCCCATGACTCGAAACGACGTGCAGATCGTCCTCCGCTTGCCGAAGGTCATCCGAGACCGGGCCGATGCCCTGATCCCCTCGCTGGAGAGCAACCCGACCATCGCCGCCCTCGGCAAGGTGACCCGCTCCAAGGTGCTGCGCCTGGCACTGGTCCGGGGCCTGGAAGTCCTGGAGAGCGAAGCGAGGGCCGAGCCATGAGCAAGCGCAACCGCAAGCCCGCGAGGGTCGGCCCCCTGCGCGCCTACGTCACCCGTACCCGCGGGGACGGCTCGCTCTACTGGCAGGTCAGCTTCTACGAGGGCAACGAGCGCCGCACCGTCAAAGGTGCCTCGGGCTGGTACACGCGCAAGCAGATAGAGCGCCTGCTCGCTGAACTGCTCGCCTCGGACGACTACCGCGAGGCTCCAAAGGAGCTGACCGTCGAGACCGTCTCGGACCTGCTCGACACCTGGACCAGCGCCAAGCGAGCCCAGGTCGGGACCACCCTCGCGGAGTCGAGCGCGGACTCCTACGAGGCCACCGCGAGGCAGATCACCCGAGAGCTGGGAGCCGCGAAGCTGTCCCGCCTGCGCCCCTCGGACCTGGAGCGCTTCCGCGACACCCTGCTACGTCGGCTCGCCCCCACAACCGTGGGGCAGTGTCTCCGGGTCCTGCGCCTTGCGTGGGCCTGGGGCCGTCAACGGGGGCTGACACCTGACACCGAGCTGCCCCGCGTCTCCCTGCCGCAGCGGGAGCGGCACGTCTACAACCACGCGACGCCCACCGAGCAGGACGTGCACGCCGTGCTCCCGAAACTGGCCGGCTGGAAACGCGCGGGCGTGCTCCTGCTCTGGTACACCGGCGCCCGTGTAGGCGAGATCAGCGCCCTGCGCTGGGAGGACCTGGACCTGGACCGCGAGGCCATCACCCTGCGCCGAAAGGCCGCCCGACGAGGCGGCACCCGCGAGGTCAAGCTCCCCCTGCATCCGACCCTCGCCGCAGAGCTGCGAGCCTGGGGGCCTGGAGACGCAGACCAGCCGGTCCTGGGCGTGACCCCTCTCACAGCCCGTCGAGCGCTCAGGGACGCCCTGGAGAGCGCCTGCAAGGCCGCCGAGGTGCCTCGCTTCACCCCCCACGGGCTGCGCCGCCTCGCGGGGACTCGCCTCATGGAGCGCGGGGTCTCTCCGAAGGTCTACGAGCAGGTCATGGGGCACAGCTTCGCGATGGGACTCAGGGTCTACGCTCAGGCACGCTCGACGGCCGTCGAGGCCGCGGTCAGCATGTTGGGTCCGGTCATGGCGGATGATGGCTCGAACGTGTACGAAGGACCGTGGGAGCGCGACGACCACGGCCGACGCGATATGCAGCGACTACG
>CALGIB010000190.1 GCA_937915955.1 uncultured Pseudomonadota bacterium | reverse complement strand
CGACCTGAAGCAGGTCCACGACATGGCGCAGGCGCGGGGCATCGACTTCGACTTCTGGCCGGTCAACGGCTACCCGCACCTCTACATCACCAGCGCCGAGGACAAGGCCGTCTACGACGCCGCCCTGCAGGCCATCGCCCAGCACTCCCCCCAAGTGGCGGCGCGCATGGACTACTACCGGCACGGGCAGCAGTACATGGAGGGTCGGCGCGACCACTACCGCTGCCTGGGCCTGCTCGAGCAGTTCGGCGTGAACCACGAGGGCCAGGTCGTGCCCTGCTGCGTGTGGGATCAGAAGGATCTGCAGGTCGGTTCCGCCCTCGACGAGCCCCTGGACCAGCTCTTCTACAGCGAGCGGGCCCAGGCGCTCCGGGAGAAGATCTTCGCCGAGGGCTGCGTGGACCAGTGCTTCAACCACAGCCTCTACGAGTTCCAGCAGGCCACGGGCCTCGACTTCGTGGTGCGGCCGGCCGAGGCGCCGATGGACGCGGAGAGGGCCGTGATCAAGGAGAGCGGGCAGGCCCGGGAGGCGGCGGCGAAGGCCCGGCGTCGCACGGCGGCGAAGGCCCGGCGGGCGGCGGAGGTCGAAGGATGACCACCGATCGCGGCACCGTGCGGGACGTCGGCGCGCTCAACCTCGCCGGCTCCTACCTCGTCCTCGAGCTGACTAACCGCTGCCCGCTGAAGTGCGGCCACTGCGCCGTCGCCGAGGCGGCCGCGGGGCACCCCCACTACGGGACCATCGAGCACATGTCGGTCGGGATGGTGAGGGAGCTCCTGGCCGACCTGAAGGCGGCGGGTCTGCGCTTCGACAACCTGGTCCTCTTCTGGCTCGGCGAGCCGCTGTCGAACCCGGACTTCGTGGCGATCTACGAGCTGATCCTGCGCGAGACGGGCGATCGGGAGATCTTCGGCAAGCTGGAGGTGCACACCAACACCTTCCCGCTCAAGGAGGAGATCGCCCGCGCGGCGCTGAACGACCGGGCCATCCCCCAGGTCTGGCACCTGACGATGGACGCCAT
>CALGIB010000189.1 GCA_937915955.1 uncultured Pseudomonadota bacterium | reverse complement strand
AGGTTCTCCTCGTCCTGGGAGGTAGGCCCATGCCCCTCAGGGGGATCATCGAAGAGGTGTTCAGCACGACGTTCAAGTTCGTCGGCGGGAGCACGGAGTACGACCTCCGGTACGTCGACGTCAGAGAGATCCGGACGAACGGAACCACGAAATGCGACTAGAGACCATCGAGGTCAAGGACTTCCGGTCCATCCGGGAGGCCAGCCTCAAGTTCGCTAGGGTCAACTGGATCCTCGGCGACAACTTCTCGGGGAAGACCTCGCTCCTGCGGGCCATCGACTCCGCCCTGATGGCCCGGGCGAGCAAGCACGTCGTCAACGCAGAGGCTCGTTCAGCCAACGTGCGTCTGATCGTGGGCGTCAACGCCAAGGTGGTGAACCTGGAGATGAGCAGGTTCAGGTCCAGGACGAACACCCCGATCGTCGATGGGCGTGGGATGCCCAGGACGCAGTACGTCGAGTCGATGCCGAGCCTCCTCGGTGTCTCCGAGCCCGTGCTCGACGCAGTCCTGTCGGCCGGCAGGTTCATGGAGTTGCCTCCTCCCGTGCAGGCCTCCATCGTGATGGCAGCTGCTGGGGTCAACCACGAGTGGGCGGAGGCCGAGACCGCGTTCTCGGAGTGGTGCGAGGAGCAGAAGATCTCGCCGTTCGAGCTCTCCGACGTGATCACGCCCGTCAGGCTGGCCGGCCTCGCCCTGGTCGACCAGATCTACGACACCGCGTACAAGCTCAGGACCGCAGCCAACCGGGAGGCATCCCTGGAGCGTCACGACCCGCCTGTGCCGCCCACGGACATCCTCCAGTACGTCGGGAACCCCGGACTGCTCGAAGGCCTCAGGGACGAAGCAGCGGCTCTGGCGGACCGGCTCCCCCGCCTGCAGCAGACGCTGGGTCAGCTGGGTCAGCTGGAGGAGCTCAACAACGGGGAGGACCCCGCCGCTGAGCTCGACTCCATCGACATCGACGAACTCGCCGCGCGCGGCGCCGCGCTGCGGGCGCTCCGCGACGCCATCGAGGCTGCGAACTCCACTGTGAACAGCGCGAACGCGGCCTTCTCCGGGGTCAAGAGGACGTACGACTCGCTGGCGAAGGAGCGCTGCCCGTTCGGGGTGAAGTGCAACTTCAAGACCTGGGCGCCGGAGCAGTGGGCAGAGATCGAGAGCGACCTCGCCGGCCTCAAGTCCACGTTGGACGCGGCCGTGGCGTCTAGGGACGCCCTGGCGCCGGTCGCCCAGGAGGAGATCGACTACCTCAAGGGGCAGAAGGACAGGATCAACGCCCTCGAGCGCAAGATCGAGATCAGGGCGAGGGTCATCGAGCAGCTGGCAGGCGCAGGCACCGACTCCGCGGCCGTCAAGCTCGAGGTCGACCAGGTCGCTGGACGGAAGGACGAGGTCACCAGGCTCCTGGACATGGTCAGGGCACACTCCCGCGCCGTGACGAGCTATCAGGGTGCGGTGGAGCGGCACGAGGCAGCCGCGTTGAGGGCCTCCAGGCTCGACACCGTCGTGAAGGGGTTCGACAAGCCGATCCGCTTCAAGATGGTCGGCGAGGTCATGGACCTGTTCGTCACCCCGATGCGACGTGCGCTGCGGTTCTTCTTCGGCGACTTCGAGTTCAAGGCCACCTCCGAGGGTGGCTTCAGCATCGAGGTGATGAAGTCCGGGATGGCGCTGCCGTTCGACGAGCTCTCCAAGAGCGAGCAGCTCATGGTCTCGACGGCGGCGCAGCACGCGATCACGCAGATCGCCGGCGTCAAGCTCCTGATCGTCGACGCCGTCGACACGCTGCGTGGTTCCGCGCTGCAGCAGTTCATCCGGGGGCTCTACGGGCTGTCGAAGGGCTACGAGACCGTTGTGGTAGCCTCAACGACTGGACGAATCACCCCCGAGACGAGCCCGCTGCGGAACAGGGAGCAGTTCCCAGACACGCAGCTCGTCATCGTCGAGAACGGCACGCTGCGGACGCTGGACCAGGTGTCGCCGAAGGTACTGAAGGCCCTCCAGACGGAGGGGTAGGAGACCACCACGTGAATGTCCTCGCCCTCCGGCTCACACCCGAAGTCCTCGACTCCCTCGCACGGGGGAGGAGCGTCAACCGGGTACACATGGAGGGCCGGGTCGGAAGTGCCCCGGAGGCCAGGAGGGTCTCGTCGACCCTCCAGGCCACCACCTTCCGAATCGTCACCGTCGAGTCCTGGGGCGGCCCCGACCACCCCAAGTACCACCCCAACGTGATGACCGTCGAAGTCCTCGGGAAGGACTCGGAGCGGGCTGTCTCGTTCGAGGTTGGGGACTGGGTCGCGGTGGACGGGTACCTCCGGACCGAGGTGCGTGGGAGAGAGGAGGACATTCGCATCCGCACCTACTCCGTCAAGGGCTTCGACCCCGACGGAGAACGAGGAGTCTGATGACCGAAGAGAAGCAGACCCTGCAGCGCGAGGTGATGGACTTCATCAAGCTCGCCGCCCCTCCTGGGGCCATCGCATGGGCGAAGTCGACGGAACCGCACAGGACGAGGATCTCGGAGGCCCAGGCCGCCGTCAGGGACGCCCCGATCGCCAGGTGCGAGCTGAAGGCATACGCCGGCGTCTTCTTCCGGGCCTTCCGGGCCTGGTTCGACGACAAGTACCCCGAGGATCTGAACCCGAAGCTGGTCAGGAACCTCACGCTCTCCGAGCTCTGGCACGCAGGCAAGAGGGTCGTCGCCCTGGAGTGCAGCTGCGACGCCGGGGCCTTCAACATCACCCCGAGGACCACTACCGACCCCGGCCTCGCGCCGGCCTTCAGCGCGGCCGAGATGTCGCTCCTACGCGTTCTCCCGGTCGCGAAGAAGCTGCTGGTCGATGCGGAGTTCGAGGACGACGACGACGAGATCAAGGGCCTGATGCAGTCGCTGCTCCTCGCGAAGCGCATCTTCCCGGGCTCGGTCATCGTCGAGGTCACCGACCACCTCGGCGTGACCAGTCGCCTCTTGCCTTCGGCGCTGGGCTCCTGATGGCGACCGAGGCCCAGGTCAGCAAGGCGATCGTCATCGGGCTGCAGCTCTGCGGCCACTTCGCCTGGAAGAGCAGCGACAAGTACACCGTCGGCATCGCCGACATCCTGGGAACCTTCTCGGTTCTCAAGAGCCTGGCGTCGGGGATGGTCAACCGCTCGTTCCTCTGGATGGTCCAGCCCTACGCGGGCCGGACCATCGCCATCGAGACGAAGCTGGTGAAGGCCTGGCCGAAGCAGCTCTCCTCGAAGGTCCTTCAGCACGAGCTCTCTCGGGCGCAGTTCAAGTTCCTCGAGTCTGTCAGCGACCGTGGCGGCCTCGCCTACGTCGCTCTGGCTGGCCCCGCGAAGGTGTCAGGTGTCTCGGTCTGGCTCGTGCCGTTCGACGTCTGGGATGCTGGCTCCGAACAGCTCGAGGGCAAGAACATCACCATGGGCTGGCTGGTCGACCAGCCGAACGCCCGAGTCCCGCTGATGCGGGGCAACCTGAGCAAGGGGTTCCTGGCGACGGCCGGGCCCCTGGAGGCGTCGTTCCGCTGAGGGGGCGCCTCCCCTTACCTATGGAGACCACCACGATGAGCGAGCCCCTGAAGAGCCCATTCGCCAACGTCATCTTCGACGACGACCCCGAACACACCGAGGCGGAGTGGCGCGAACTCGGCCAGGACAGCAAGGTCGAGTACGAGGAACTGCGTCACCGCGTCGCCCAGGTCCCGAAGGTGGCGAAGGGCGCCGCCCCGCTGAAGTTCCGCACCTTCAAGCGTGGGCGCTGCTCCGGGGACTGGGCCTGGGACCGCGACAACATCGTGGTCCACCTGAAGTGGTCGCCGCCGCCCCGGGCGCACAAGCACAAGATCTGTCGGCTGCTGGCGCCGGCGATCTACGCCGTCATCGCGAAGGACATGCACGTCACCATCAGGGCTACGCTGGCGACGCAGGAGAACGGCGGGCCCTACACGATCATCTTCCACATGATCGCGCTGAAGCCAGCGGCCGAGAGCTGGTTCACTCGGAAGATCCTGCCTGCGCTGACCGCGCTGGACCCCTACTCGCTGGGGTAGCTACTCCTCGGTCTGCCGCTCGATCTTGGCGGACCGGGAGTTGTTCGCCCCGGTGAACCCCTTGGCCACCATGTCGACGTTCTTCTTCCCCTTGCTGCCGAGCGCGGCGGCGCCTGCGGCGAGGCCGGCCCCGACGGCGAGCTTCGTCTTGGCGCCGGAGAGCTTCTCGATCTCGTCGGCGAAGCTGTCCCAGAACACGTTCTGCATCTCGGGCATCTCAGGCTCCCTGTCTCGGGCCACCCGGCCCTGATCGATGTTGGTCTACGACGCGTCCTGCACCGCGACGGGGACGAGCTGGTCGAACTGGCTGCTGCAGGCCTCGAGGAGAAGCACCGAGCCGGAGCTGATGCTCATCTGGTGTCCCTGGATGTAGCAGTTCTCGAGGTAGAACTCGGCCCAGTCGACGTTGGTCTGGTCCCGGAGCAGGAACAGCATCCCGTAGGGCTGGTTGAACAGGTTCGAGCCCAGGTTGAAGACGGCGCCGCCGTAGCCCGGGTTGGGACGCAGGTTCTCCTCGGCGAGCAGCTCGTCGTCGAGCTCCAGGTCGGCCAGCACCGCGGCCTCGATGTCGTCACCGACGGCCAGGTCCAGGTTCGCCCACGCGTACTTGACGCGCATCAGGCTGTTGCCGTTGAAGATGACCCGGCCCATCGAGAACGAGCCGACGACGCGCCCGGGCACGAAGTAGCTCCGCGCCGAGCCGATCTCGAACACGCGCTGCAGCTGCTTGCTCTGGCTGATGCCGGCGTTCTCGACCAGGCCGATCGGGTACACCGGGGGGTCGTCCCCGGTCGTCGGCGGGAGCCGCGGGGGGCCTGCGCAGATCAGCGTCGACTCCGCGTTGATGAACTCGCCGGCGATCAGGTCCTCCTCCACGTGGATGCTGTGGAAGTCCCAGGACCCGATGCTGGTGGTGACGTCGGAACGGGGCATGCAGGACTCCTACGCGCTCGCCTCGAGGGTGAGGACGATCTTGTTGAGCGGAACGGGGAAGCGCCCGTCAACGGTGATGAGCAGGGTGTCCGGCGACGTCGGGCTCTCCACGACGGAGATCAGCTTGCTGCCGGGCTTCATCTTCCCGCCGAGCCGCGCGACCCGGGTGTTGATGAACTTGTTGATGAGGCTGCCGAGGCGGAGCTTCACCACGATGAACAGCCCCTCCTGGACGTTCCAG
>CALGIB010000188.1 GCA_937915955.1 uncultured Pseudomonadota bacterium | reverse complement strand
CCACCGCCGCGCTCGGGCTGGGCCTGGCCTGGGAGCGCTGGCGCTGGCCCGCGCTGGGGCTGCTGGCTCCGCTGCTCGGCGCGGGCCTGAGCCTGGAGCTCCACGCCGGAGACGAGCACATCGCCCGGCTGCCCGCGACGGACCTCGTGTTCTTCAGCTCCTACGCGACCCATCGCCTCTCGATCGGGGCCCTGAGCGAGGCCAGCGCCGAGGACCCGCGGGCCGAGCGCCTGCTGCGCCTCCTTGAGGGCATGGCCCGCGGCCGAGCCGGAGAGCGCGTCGAGGACCCCGCGCTGCTGGAGGGCGTGGGCCTGCAGGTGGGCGCTGAGCTGCGGCCGGCCGAGGTCTGGGCAAGCCTGGACCTGCCCCAGGATGCCGAGTTTCTACGGGGCCTTGGGCTGGCGCAGGGGGTCTTCGACGGGTCCTGGCCGGAGTCGGCCCGGGCCCGCCGGCTGCTGCGTGACTGCGGCACGCGGCGGTCCTGCCTGGAGCGGGAGCTCTCGCGGAGCAGCCAGCCCCTGGAGCTGGCCTGGGCCTACGGGGTGTTCCTGGGACCTGCCCTGCCCCCCAGGCAGCTGCAAGCCCTGGCGGGCTCGCTGGGCTCGGCCGGGCCGGCGCTGCTGGAGGGAGTGCGGCACCCGCTGGCGGGCCTCGATCGCCCCGTCGGGCGGGACGCGCCGCTGGACGTGCCGACGCACCGTTCGGACTGAGGAGTCGTAGACTCCCCGCCCGGAGTCGTCGTGCGCCTGAAGATCGCCATCGTCCTGATCATCACGGGCGCCTGCCTGGCCTGGGTGCTCTGGGGCATCGACTTCAGCCAGGTCGGCGACGCCATCGGCCAGGCGGACTTCCGCTGGGTGCTGCCGGTCTTCGGCGTGTACCTGGTGAACAACTGCATCCGCGCCGTCCGCCTGCGCCTGCTGCTGGACCGGCCGGACATCTCGTTCAAGGAGATGTTCACGGTCACCACCATCGGCTTCCTGGCCATCAACGTCATCCCGCTCCGCATGGGCGAGTTCGTGCGGCCGTACCTGCTGCTCGAGCGCGACCAGGTGCCCTTCGGCACCAGCCTGGCGGCCATCTTCCTCGAGCGCCTCTGCGACCTGCTCAGCCTGATGACGATGCTGCTGCTGGTGGGCTGGCTGGTGGACCTGCCGGACCAGGGCATCGTCGTGGGCGAGATCGACGTCTTCGCCGCTGGCCAGAAGGTGGTCGGTACGGCCATCGGCTGCGGGCTGCTCCTGCTGGTGGGCCTTCTGATCATCGGCAAGCCGCTCATCACCTTCCTGGTCCGCCTCGTGCCGGTCGAGGCCCTCAAGGTCCGGGTCGAGAAGCTGCTCGTGACCTTCCACACCGGACTGGTCGGGCTGGTCCGTCGGCCCGGCGCCGCGCTGGCGGTCATCGCGGTGACGGCCTGGCTGTGGACGAACATCGTGATCGCGACCTGGTCCGTGATGAACGGCTTCGAGGGCGTCCCGGCCCGGTGGGACTCGGCCCTGACGGTCTGGACGGTGACGATCACGGGCATGACGGTGGCTCCGACGCCCGGCTTCTGGGGGGCCTACGAGGCCTTCTGCTCGGCGGCGGTGATGCTCTGGGGAGTCGATCGCGAGGTCGCCACGGCCTTCGCGGTGACGCTGCACCTGACGCAGTTCCTGTTCATCGTGTGCCTCGGCGGCAGCTTCCTGCTGCTGACGGGGCTGTCGCTGCGGAACGTGGTCGAGGCCAGCCGGAAGACGGCCTCGGAGGACTAGTCCAGCTCGTCGTAGCCGGGCTTGCGCCGCGTGACCTTGAAGCCCACCAGGCCCAGCAGCAGGAGCAGCGCCGCCGCAGGCCCGAGCACCATCGGTGAGGTCCGCCGATAGGTGAGCAGGTAGTCCAGGTACAGCGCCGCACCCACCGGGTGCCGACCGGCCTCGGGGCCGCTGAACTCCAGGTTGTTCATGGCCGCGTGAGCCACGCTGTCCACGCGCTGCAGGTCGCCGTCGCCGCCGTCCTTGGGCCGGCTGACCACCCAGGTCAGCGCCATGCCGTGGTCGTAGGGCGTCACCCCCATCTTGATGACGCGGTCCTGCACCTCGGGCAGCGTGTACAGGAAGGCCAGGCGAGCGTCCGGTCCGGCCTCGACCTGCTCGGCCGCTGCCAGCGCGACGCCTCGGAAGAAGTGCTCGCGCAAGCCCTCCTCCTGGCCGCTCCAGCTGTGCTCGTCGATCACGCCGACGTACAGCGGCGTGTCGCAGCTCATCAGCAGGGCGGCCTCGCCGTCGGGGTAGGGGTGGACGGCCCAGAAGCAGCGCTCGCCGTCCAGCTCGTGCTTGAGCAGCTCGCTGGCCAGCCGTCGGGTCTCGTTGACCTCGCCCTGCACGGGGTTGCGCCAGCCCGCGGGCAGGCTGGTGGAGAAGCCCACGTCCGTGGCGAAGTCGTCCAGGCCGCTCAGATCCGTCGCCGGACGGCTGGCCTCGAGCTGGCTCCACCAGGTCTCCAGCGCGGCCTCGGCCCGGCTCTGTCGGCTCTTCATCGCGACGGCCCGGAGGTGCAGCGTGCGCCCGTCCACGTTCCAGCTTCGCTGCCGAAGGACCGCCTGCTGCTTGCCCTGGTAGCGGAAGCTGAGGTCGACCTCGGCCATCGACACGCCGCCGCGCTCGACCACCTCGGTGCGCTCCATCTCGACCCGGTCGTGGCCCTCCTCGCGCAGCGTGTCCGCGGCCCGCAGCGCCCACATCCGAGCCGCGTCCGGGCTCGGGGGGACCTGCCAGAGGGTGTAGTCCAGGTGCACCTGCACGCTGGAGGCGTCGTCCACGGCGTCGAGATCCCAGTCCGACCAGCGCGGCACCGTCCAGCCCACCGGCAGGCTCGCGGTGACGCCCATGTCGGCCATGTAGAGCTCGTCGTCCTGCGCCAGCGCGAGGGTCGTCAGCAAGAGCGGCAGCATTCTGTGGGCCTCCGGCAGGCTCCGTTCATAGCCGCCTGCTACAGTGGCGTGCACCCCGGGTTGTGCCTCCTTGAGCCGTTCGACACCTCGCTTTCGTGTGCTCGTCGTCGAAGACGATCCGACCAGCGCCGTGCTCGTGCGCCGGGTCGTGGAGAGCCGCGGGCACGATGTGCATGTCTGCGAGACGGCCGAGGACGCCCTGGTCGCCCACGCGGAGCGCCACTTCCAGATCATGGTGGTGGACTGGATGCTGCCGGGCATCGACGGCGTCGAGTTCTGCCGGCGGCTTCGAATGAACCCAGCCAACCAGGACGTGGTCATCCTGATGGTCACCGGCCAGGACAGCTCCGAGGCGCTGTCCATGGTGCTCGAGGCCGGCGCCACCGACTTCATGCCCAAGAGCCTGACCGCCGCGCACATGGCCACCCGGATCGCGGTGGCCGAGGCCAGCGCGCGCGAGAAGGCTCGCCGGCGCGTCGCCGAGACCGCGCTGTCGGTGGCCAAGGCCGAGTTCCAGACGATCTTCGAGTCCATCCCGGACGCGGTCGTCTTCACCGACATCGACCGCCGCATCCTGCGCATGAACCCCGCCTTCGCGAGCCTGTTCGGCTACTCCGAGTTCGAGGTCCTGGGGCGCCGAGCCGACCAGGTCCTGCGCGTGGTCCCCCGCGGCCGCACCCAGGCTCGCTTCGACGTGCGCGTCGACGAGGGCGTCGAACAGCGCGGCCGCACCGAGTGGATCTGCCAGCCCAAGGGGGGCGGTGAGCTGACCATCGACGCGCTCTGGACCGAGGTCCGCAACCCCCGCGGGCAGGTCAGCGGCCTGCTCGGCATCTTCCGTGACGTCACCGAGCACGTCGCCCTCCGCGCGCGGCTCCAGGTGGCCGATCGCATGGCCTCGATGGGCACCCTGGCCGCGGGCGTGGCCCACGAGATCAACAACCCGCTCACCTTCATCATGGGCAACCTGAACTTCCTCGCCGGGGAGCTGGCCGAGCTGTCCGGACCTCGACCCAGCCCGCGCATGGAGGAGCTCTCGCTGACCATCCAGGAGGCGCTCGAGGGCAGCTCCCGGGTCCACGACATCGTCAAGGAGCTGCGCACCTTCGCGCGCGGCAGCGACGATCAGGAGATCGGCCCCGTGGACGTGGCCGCGGTCATGGAGAGCACGCTCTCGATGGCCAAGAACCACATCAAGCACAAGGCCCAGGTCAGCAAGGACTACCAGTCCGTCGCCGCGGTGCACGCCGACCCGGGCAAGCTGGGGCAGGTCTTCCTGAACCTGGTGGTCAACGCCGCGCAGGCCCTGCCCGACGGGCAGCTCGATCAGCACTGGATCCGCCTGGGCATCCGCCAGGTCGCCTCCGAGGTGCTGATCAGCGTCGCCGACACCGGCCCCGGCATCTCACCCGACGCGCAGAGCCACATCTTCGACCCCTTCTACACGACCAAGCCGGTGGGCGAGGGCACGGGCCTGGGCCTGGCCATCTGCCACAGCATCGTGAATCAGATGGGCGGCGAGATCGTGCTGGAGAGCGAGCTGGGCAAGGGCACCTGCTTCACCGTGCGGCTGCCCGCCTCGTCGCCGGAAGCGCCAGCAGCAAGGCCAGGAACATGACGCCGGCGGCGGCCAGGAAGGGCGCCGAGCGCAGCACGCCGTAGGCGAACAGGGCCACCCAGGGGGCCGTCGCGCGGGCCAGGGCCGAGAGGCTCTGGTTCACGCCCAGCACGCTGCCCTGACTGTCGGCGTCGACGCCCTTGGAGATCAGCGCCTGCAGCGCCGGGTTGGCCAGGCTCGAGCCGATGGCCAGCAGCGCGCAGACCACCCAGGTCTCCCAGCCGCCCTGGGCGAAGGCCAGACCCAGCAGCCCCAGCACCTGGAAGGCGTAGCCTGCGACCACCAGCGGCGGCTCGCCGAAGCGCTTGGACAGCCGCCGCATCAGGCCGCCCTGGATCACGATGCCCAGCACGCCGATGAGGCCGAACATCTTGCCGACCTCCATCGCCACGTCTTCGCGGGTCAGGTCGGGGAACCAGATGTGTTCAGCCACCAGGCCGAAGGCCACCTCCATCATGGAGAAGGCGAAGGTGGCGGCGAAGGTCAGCAGCAGCGCCGCGCCGACGACCGGGTGGGTCAGGGCCGACAGGACGCGGCGGGGGTCGATCTCGCGTCGGGCGCTGCCCGCCTCGCCCACCGGGCGGCTCTCGGGCAGGCCGAACACAGCCCACAGGAAGTTGGCGGCGGACAGGCCGGCCGCCAGGAAGAAGGGCACGGCCAGGCCGTACTGGGCGAGCAGGCCGCCGACCAGCGGACCCAGCGTGAAGCCCACGCCGAAGCTGGCCCCGATGAGGCCCATGCCCATGGCCCTGTCCTCGGGCGTGGTGACGTCCGCCACGTAGGCCTGGGCCGTCGAGATGTTGGCCGCCGCCGCGCCGTGCAGGGCTCGGAACACGAAGAGCCAGAGCAGCGAGGGCGCCGCCGCGAAGGCCGTCAGGAAGGTCGCCGTCGCGGCGATGGAGACCAGCATCACCGGCCGTCGGCCGATGCGGTCCGAGAGCGCGCCCCACACCGGCGCGAAGACCAGCTGGGCGACGCTGTAGATGCCCATCAGGGCCATGGCCTGCTGCTCGGTCGCCCCGTAGGACTCCGCGTAGTAGGGCAGCAGCGGGATGACGATCCCGAAGCCGAGCAGGTCGAGCAGGACGGCCAGGAGCACGGGGCCGAGGCGGCGCAGGGTCGCTTTGCGGTCGCTCAAGGGGGGCTGCCTCAAAGCTCAGCGCTGTAACGCGCGCCGGGCCTCTGCCACGGCCGAGACATGCGGACCCGTCCCTGCCGCCCTCGCTCAGGAGGGCCAGCTCGCGCAGAGGTCCAGGTCGGTGTCCGAGGTCCGGCTGCGGCGGCGCACGTAGACCCGGTAGGTGCCCGCGTCGCCGGTGTAGCTGATGGCCTCGTCCGAGTCGCCGACGGTGTTGGACTTGTCGACCTTGACCCACTTGCCCGAGCCCGCGTTGTACTTCCAGAGGTAGATGTCGGCGTCCGCGGCGTCGTCGATGTTGTAGAGCGCGAACTCGTGGGTGCCGGTGGTGGTCGTCGTGTAGCCGGCCGCGCTGGGGTACCAGAAGTTGTTGCTGCCGTTGGGGCGAGGCAGGCTCGCGGTCATCGACGTGTAGCCGCTGCCGCAGAGGGTGCTGTCGTCGCCCAGCCCGACGTTGGAGAAGGCGTCCATCGTCGAGGCGTACTCCTGGCTGTCGGCCCCGTACAGGTCGTGCGCGGCGGCGAGGAAGGCCTGGCGACCGTCGAGGAAGTCCGAGCTGCTGGAGAGGTACTTCTTGAGCGCGCGGAAGGCGACGTCACCGCCGGCGTCCACGCCGATGCCCGTCACGGCGGTGCCGCCGTAGTCGACGTGGGTTCCGCCCTCGCTGAGCATGTAGAAGGCGTGGGTGATGATGCCCATGTTCAGGTGCACGCCGCCGTTGTCGGCGCTGCCGGTGTACTGGTCGTCGACGTGGGCGCGGGTGTAGCCGTCGAAGCTGGGGTCGGTCAGGTCGCGCACGGGCACGCCGGTCAGCGAGATGTCCTCGCCGATGGTCCAGATGTCGGCGCTCTCACCGAAGGTCGCTGCCTCGACCACTACACCGAAGATGTCGCCGAAGGCCTCGTCCAGAGCGCCGGACTCGTCGCTGTAGGTGAAGGCCGCGGTGTGCTCGGTGACGCCGTGCGTCCACTCGTGGGCCACGACGTCCAGGCTGGTCATCGAGTCGTAGCTGGTGCCGTCGCCGTCGCCGAAGAACAGGCCGGTGTCCGTGTACCAGAAGGCGTTGGCGTAGCCCGAGTCGTAGTGCACGAAGGCGGAGAGCACGCTGTCGGCGCTGTCCTTGACGCTCGCGGCGTACCCGGGGCCTCCCGTCTTGTCGATGCCGGTCCAGCCCTGGTTGCGGAGGAAGTACTCCCAGGTCTGCTCCATGCCGTAGTGCACGTCGACGGCGGACTCGTAGCCCGAGACCGTGAAGTCGTTGGAGTCCTCGACGATGTAGTAGGCCGAGCTGGTCGTGTTCTCCATCGAGAACGTGCCGAGCGTGCGCTGCAGGTCCTCGAGGTAGTAGGTGCCGTCGGCGGGCACCGTCTTGATGCTGACGTCGCCGTAGTAGTTGGTGGTGCCCGTGGCGTTGCCGCGCCGCAGGTTGTCGTGCTGCTCGACCAGGCTGCCGTCGTGGGCATCTACGAAGACCAGCGGCGCGCGGGGGTCGCCGGGCAGCAGCGCCGTCAGCTGGACCATCCAGGCCAGGTGGTCGACGCCCTCGCGGCGGATCACGACCAGCTCGGTCCGCGGCTCGTGGGTCTGCTCGACGACGCCGGACAGGCCCTCGGCCGCCTTCACGCCCTCGGCTCGGGTCAGCCAGGGGTTGGGATCCACCTTGATGCTGTCGACCAGGTAGTCGCCGGCCCCGACCATCTGGCCGTCCCGGCCCAGGTGCACGATGAGCTCGCCCTCGAAGACGCGGACGCCGTGGTGGCGCTGCTCCAGGCGCAGGGTGCCGAGCTGGAGCTCGTCGACCGCGAAGCTGCGCACGTCCAGGTCGTCGGGGGCGATGCCCAGGCCGGACAGGGTGCGGTCCAGGTGCGCGCTCGCCAGCGCCAGGTCCAGCTGCTGCTGGTCATCCAGTCCGCTCCAGGCAGGGTCCAGCGAGGACTCGGTGGCGCAGGACGCGAGGACGATCAGCAGGGACATGGGGCCTCCCGTG
>CALGIB010000187.1 GCA_937915955.1 uncultured Pseudomonadota bacterium | reverse complement strand
CCCAGGGTGGCCTGGTAGGTGTAGTAGCGGCTGCCGATGTCGTGGATGTCGAACAGCAGCACGTCCAGGTCGGCCAGGGTCTCCGGATCCGGGTGCAGGCTGGCTTCGTCCTCGCCATAGAGCGAGACCGTCTCCACCGGGTGTGCGCGCTCCTCGTCCCGGCCGACGCCGATCATGTCCTGCGCTGTCGCAGCGACGCCGTGCTCGGGCCCGAACAGGCGAACCAGGTTCAGCCTGGCGGCGCTGAGCAGGTCGACCGCGTGGTCCAGGTTCCGGTCCACCGCGGTGGGGTTGCAGCACAAGCCCACCCGAGCATCCCGCAGCCCGCCAAGGTCGTCCAGCAGCACCTCGAGCCCGCTCCGCATAGCACCTCCAAGCCCCGCAGAGCGAGGGCCCAGGATGCTATCATCGGGCCCTGAGAGAGGAGATCCCCGCATGATCACGCTGCTCGCGCTCGGCTGCACCGGCGGCACGCTGCAGACCTCGGGCGGAGACGACTTCGCGCTGGCCTTCGACGGCGACAGCTGCGTCGAGATCCCCGTCTCCGCCAGCGATCTGCCGGCCGAGCTGACCATCGAGGCCACCGTCCGCGGCTCGGTCGACCACGAGCCCGAGACCCACATGCCGGTCGCGGTCTGGTGGGAGGTCTTCGCGCTCGCCGAGACCAGGGACGGTCGCTTCATCTGGGGACCGGACGAGCTCGAGGCCGGCACCGGCGTCTACGACGCCTCCGGGATCATGGACGGCCGGGAACACCACGTCGCGGGGACCTGGGCCCGGGACGGAAAGATCGAGCTCTACGTAGACGGCGGGAAGATCGGCTTCTCGACCGAAGCCCCCTCCGCGGTCATCGGGGACTGGCTCCAGCTGGGCTGCTGGGACGCCGAGGACGCGGGCTTCGAGGGCACCATCGACGAGGTCCGCCTGTCCTCGGTGCTGCGCTACCTCGACACCTTCGAGCCCGCGACCGAGCCCTTCACGGTCGACGCAGACACCGTCGGGCTGTGGCACTTCGACGAGGGCGAGGGCGACGTCGCCCACAACGACGCCAGCACGGACCTCACGGGCCAGGTGCTGGAGGCCGAGTGGGTGAAGGCCTCCGCACAGGCCGACGACTGATGCTCACCGCCATGCTGGCGACGCTGGCCTGCTCGGGCAAGTCCAACGGTGAGGTCGACGCCCCCGTGAAGCCAAGCGTCGAGGAGCCCTCGGGCCCGACGTCCCCGCCCCCGCCCCAGGACGCCGAGGCGCCAGGGGCCGTCGTGGCCACCTGGCTGGGCGAGCCCTGTGGAGAGCGCGCATACCCGCGCGAGCTGACCTTCACGCCGGACTTCCGGTACCACGGTCGCGACCTGATCAGCCCCTGCCCCGAGGGCGTCACCTGCATCTGGTCGGGCATCCTCGAGTACACGGGGACCTGGCAAGGCGACGCCAACCTCATCACCCTGCACGAGGAGTCCGCTCAGAGCTCCGAGCAGGGCCAGCCGCGCCCCACGGCCATGCGTCACACCCACTCGGGTCACCTGACCACCGAGCCTCGGGAGGGCGTGATCTGCGGCTTCACGAAGCAGGACGCGAGCGGCACTCCCTGAGCACGAGCGCGCGGAAGCCGGCGTAGAGCGCCTCGCCGAGGGGGCCTCCCCCGATCGGCCGGCCGTTCAGCGTGGACACCGGCGCCAGCTCCTTCAGCGTCGAGCTGACGTAGAGCTCCTCGAAGCGCTCGTCCCGGCGCACCGGACGCACCTGCAGCGGGAGCCCCAGCTCGCGAGCGACCTCGATCAGAGCCCGGCGTGTGACCCCGTCCAGGATGCGCCCCTCGGCCGGTGGGGTGACGAGCACGCCGTCGACCACAGCGAACACGTTGCTGCGGTCGGTCTCGAGCAGCCAGCCAGCGGGATCGACCAGCAGCACCTCCTCGACCCCCAGCCGCCGGGACGCCATCATCCAGGGGGCGCGGAGGCAGTGCTTGACCGAGCCGGGCAGGTCCCCAAGCCCGGCCCACTCCAGGCCGCCCAGCGTCACGGGCCGACCCAGGCGCGCGGCGTCGATCGGCCGCGTGTGAAGGACCCGGTTCCCGCCGGCGGTGAGCGTGAGCCGCTGTGAGACATCCTGTCCGAGGGTGTAGGAGATCTCATGCAAAATGAGCTCCCGAGGCGGCAGCGCGATGCCCATGGTGTTGGCAGAATCAGTCAATCGCCCCAGATGGGCCTCAAGTCGGAAGGGCGAGCGACCGTAGGTCCGCCACGTCTCGAAGATCGCCAGGCCCCGCTCCAGGCCCGGGTCATCAGCCGGAAGTCCCGCTGCGACCTGACCATTCACGAGGACCGATCCGCCCGGGCGGATCACGTTTCGGCCTGTATGAAAACCACTGACACTGATTTCACTTTCCTCTGTCGGCGCGCTGCGATTTCATCCTCTCGCCGCAGAAACCGGCCGGACTAACCGAGCCCGCCCCATGCGCAACCCACCACTCGCTGAACGTCTGCAGGAGCCCTGTCCATGTACCTGACTCGCGTCGCTGTCTCGGTCGTCGTCCTCTCCACGCTCGTCGCCTGCGCTGGCGAAGCCTCCACCGGCTTCGAACCCATCCTCGAGGACAACCAGGCCTATGTCGACCGGGAGATCCTGGTCGCGGTCGACGACGGGGACGGCGTCGTCGCGGCGGAACTTCAGGCCGAGTTCGGGCTACGCAGCCTGGAGCACAACGAGGGCATCGCCGTCGCGCGCCTGCACATCGAGGGCGAGCGCGGGGTCAAGGACGTGGTCAGCCTGCTCGAGCAGGACCCCCGGGTCCAGTTCGCGGAGCCCAACTACATCGTGCGCGGCCAGGGCGTCCCAAACGACCCCTACGCCGGCTACCAGTGGAACCTGGAGCAGGTCAACGCGTACCAGGCCTGGGACTACGCCGACGGCACGGGCGCGATCGTCGCGGTGCTCGACACCGGCGTGTCGACCGGTGGACCAGACGGCCTCAACCGCGTGCTTCAGGGCTACGACTTCTACTACGGCGACTCCGACCCCAGTGACCGCGTCGGGCACGGCACCTTCGTGGCCGGCACCATCGCCCAGGCCACCAACAACGGAAGGGGCCTGGCGGGCATGGCCCCCGGGGCCAGCATCCTCCCGGTGAAGGTCCTGGGTGACAACGGCTACGGCGACGTCTCGGCGATCGCCAACGGCATCACCTGGGCCGCCGATCAGGGCGCGGACGTCATCAACATGAGCCTCGGCAGCGCCTACGGCAGCCAGACCGAGGAGCGGGCCTGCCAGTACGCCTACGACCAGGGCGTGGTCATCGTGGGCGCCAGCGGCAACGAGTTCGCCTCCCAGGTCGGCTACCCCGCCGCCTTCGACACCGTCATCGCGGTCGGCGCGACGCGCCTCGACGGCAGCCGCGCGGCCTACAGCAACCGCGGCCCGGGCTTGGAGTTGATGGCCCCCGGCGGTGACATGAGCAAGGACGCCAACGGCGACGGCTACGCCGACGGTGTGCTGCAGGAGACCCTCGAGGACGGCTCCTGGACCTACACCTTCTACGAAGGCACCAGCATGGCCACCCCGCACGTGGCGGCGGCCGCGGCGCTGCTGGTCTCCGCGGGCGTGCACGACCCCGAAGAGGTCCGGCAGGTCCTGGCCACCACCGCGACCGACCGCGGGGCCGGCGGCTACGACACCACCTACGGCTACGGCATCATCAACGCCGAGGCCGCCCTGGCCTACGTCGAGGGCGACACCGGCGGCGCCGTCGAGGAGCCCGTCGAGGAGCCCGCCGAGGAGGCCAAGCCCACCGAAGACACCACCGCCCCGGTCATCAGCGGCGTGAACGGCTTCTCGGACGGCACCAGCTTCACGCTGCAGTGGGTCACCAACGAGCCCGCCACCAGCGGGGTCGACTTCGAGGACTACGGCATCTACGGCGAGGACGCCCTGGTGACCGATCACAGCCTGCGCTTTCGAGGCAGCGCCGGCCAGACCTACGTGTTCAAGTTCGTCAGCGTCGACGCCGCCGGGAACAGCGCCGAGACCGACTGGTACCAGATCAAGCTGTGATCTCCATCTGAAACAGGCCCGTTCCATGGGGCCCGCGCTCGCCCTCGCGGGTTAGAGAGCGGGCTCTTCTGGTTCTGGAGATCGCAGATGGCACGCTTCGACGGACTCGACTTCTACAACCTCGACACGCTGCTCACCGAAGAGGAGGTCATGGTCCGGGACCTGGTCCGGGCCTGGGTCGAAGAGCGCGTCCTGCCCGTCATCGAGGATCACTGCCGCGCGGGCACCTTCCCCCGGGACCTCGTCGGCGAGATCGGCGAGATGGGCCTGCTGGGCGCCAACCTCGACGGCTACGGCTGCGCCGGCATGTCGAACGTGGCCTACGGTCTCATCTGCCAGGAGCTCGAGCGAGGTGACTCCGGCATCCGCAGCTTCGTCTCGGTCCAGGGCAGCCTGGCGATGTTCCCGATCTGGAAGTACGGCAGCGAGGAGCTGAAGAACCGCTACCTGCCCGGCATGGCCTCCGGCCAGCTCATCGGCTGCTTCGGCCTGACGGAGCCCGACTTCGGCAGCAACCCCGGCGGCATGCTGACCCGGGCCGTCGACGACGGCGACAGCTACGTGCTCAACGGCGCCAAGATGTGGATCACCAACGGCACCATCGCCGACGTCGCCGTGGTCTGGGCCAAGCTGGACGGCCGCATCCGCGGCTTCGTCGTGGAGAAGGACGACGCGGGCTTCACCGCCCCGGAGATGCACGGCAAGCACAGCCTCAAGGCCAGCGTCACCAGCGAGCTGGTGTTCCAGGACTGCCGCATCCCCAAGGACCGCATCCTGGGCGACGTCGCGGGCCTCAAGGGCCCCTTCAGCTGCCTGAACAACGCCCGCTACGGCATCGCCTGGGGCGCGCTGGGCGCGGCGATGGCCTGCTTCCACAGCAGCAAGGAGTACTCGCTCTCGCGCATCCAGTTCGACCGGCCCATCGCCGGCTTCCAGCTCGTGCAGAACAAGCTGGCGTGGATGCTCCGCGAGATCACCAAGGGCCAGCTGCTGGCGCTGCAGTGTGGCCGCATGAAGGACGACGGCACGATCATCCCCGAGCACATCTCGCTCGCCAAGATGAACAACGTCGACATCGCCTTGCAGATCGCGCGCATGGCGCGGGACATCCACGGCGCCAACGGCGTGCTCGACGAGTACCCGGTGATGCGCCACATGGCGAACCTGGAGTCGGTGTACACCTACGAGGGCACCCACGACATCCACAACCTCATCCTGGGGCGCTGGATCACGGGGCTTCAGGCCTTCCAGTAGGCCTCAGAGCGCGTGGCAGGCCTGGCACTCCACCAGCAGTTCGCCCCAGGCGTCAGCGCGCTCGCTGCGCGTCGAGGCGTTCCTGGCCGCGTGGGCCCGCTGCACGTCGTGCTCCGGCTGCAGCCGCAGGTAGTCCTCGACGCTGGCTGAGAAGGCCAGGCCGTCGTCGCTGAGCAGAGCGCTCCACATCGCCTCGCCCGCGCGACCGTGGCTGGCGTGCGGAGGCTTCGGTCCGCCCACCCGGACCGGCGGCTGGCTGGATGCGTGGCAGCCACCGCAGGCCTCGACGATCCCGGCCAGCGCCCAGGCGGCCTCCTCCCCGTCCTCGGCGATCAGCGCCATGCCCACCGCCCCGTGCACGGCGTCCACGTCGGGGCCGCGCAGGTCCGGATCCTCGAGCTCCCGCGCGGCCTCGTGGAGCGCCAGCAGGTCCCCCCGCCGCGCCGCCTCACGCATCAACAGCGCCTCGGCGTAGTGGCCCGGCCCGCCAGGGGCGCTGGGCGCGCAGGTCGAGATGCAGCCGAGCAGGAGAATCACCGCGGCATCGTAGCCGTGGTAGTTGGGGAGCGTGCAGCGCCTCCAAGCCCGACTGATCCGAGCCGTCCTGCGCCGCCTCGATCCGACCCGGGGCGAGGTCCAGGTGCTGTCTGACTCCGGACACATCCGCGAGCTGCTGCGCCTGGCCGCGCTCTTCTTCGGGACGGTCTTCCTGCCTGGGGTGGCGCTGGCCTGGATCGGCTTCGCCGGAATCCGCGGCGACGAGCTGGCGCTCCAGAAGGCGGTCGAGGAGCAGGGGGAGCGGGAGGTCCGCGACGTGATGAGTGACATCGACGCGCTCTTCTCGGACTTCGAGGCCAGCGTGCGCATGCGCCTGGAGTCTGGCCGGAGCCCGGTCGACGCCCCGAAGACGCTGTCGCCGTACGCGCTGGTGGGCTTCCGGATGAACGACCAGGGGCACCTCGAGGCCCCTTTTCAGGTGGGCGACCGCCGGACGATCCAGGACCACGCCCCCTACTTCTCCGGCGCCTGGCGGGCCGCCTCCGCCGAGCAGGACCCGGAGCTCGCCGGCCTGGCCTGGGCCCGCATCGCGCAACGTGGCCCCGATCCGCACACCGTGGGCCAGGCCCTCTACAACCAGTCCCTCGCCCTGGAGTCCGCGGGCCGCCCCGCGGCCGCCGTCCAGCTGCTCGCCGGGCTCTACAGCGACTACCACGACGTGCGGAACCTCCACGGCTTCCGCCTGGGAGACCTGGCGCGGCTGCACCGCGGCCAGATCCTGCTGGCCCGCGAACCCGAGATCGGCCGAGGGGCGCTCGAGACGCTGGTGGATGACCTGCTGCAGGCTGAGTGGAGCATCGGCTACGGCAACGAGTCCGCGGTGGCCGCGCGGGCGCTCGAGCTGCTCGAAGATCAGTCGGAGCGCGACTGGCTGGCCAGCCGACGGGGACGCCTCGAGGAGCGGGCCCGCCAGCTGTTCTGGGCGGAGCAGCTCTACTCCGAGCTGACAACGCTCAACCCCGAGGGCCGGGCGCTCCCGGTGTCTCGCGGAGAGATCACCTACAAGCTCGACGATCAGGTGCTCTGGGCGACGCTCTGGTGGGGCGAAGATCAGGCCGACTTCTACGCCTTCGCCCTGGACCGCGAGGAGCTCGTGGCCGCCCTGAACGACATGACCCGCAGCAGCACGCGGGTCTCGGGCGAGCTCAACATGCTGCTGGTGAACGCCAACCGCGAGCCGCCCGGCGACACCCTGGTCCGACGGTCCCTGAACCCCTGGCTGCCGGGCTGGTCGCTGGTCGTGCACCCGCGGAGCGCCGCGGATCTGGACTCCGCCCGCGCCCGGAAGCGCCTCCAGCGTGTCTCGATCCTGGTCCTCTCGCTGGTCATGATCGGAACGGGCGCGGTGATGTCGACGCGCCTGGTCGTGCAGCAGCTCGAGGTGGCGCGGAGCAAGGCCGACTTCGCCGCGAACGTCAGCCACGAGCTGCGCTCGCCCATCACCCAGATCCGTCTCAAGGGCGAGTCGCTGCAGTTCGGGCTGGTCGAGGAGCCCGAGGAGCTGCAGGCCCACTACGACGCCATCGTGCGCGAGTCCGAGCGCCTCTCGCGCCTGGTGGACAACGTGCTCGACTTCGCCGCGATCGAGCGCGGCGCCAAGCGATACACCATCCGCCCCGTTCCCCTCGGCGACACCGTCCGCTCGACGGTCGAGGCCGCCCGCTACGCGATGGAGACCCGCGACATGGTCTTCGACGTGGACGTGCCGCTGCTGCCCGTCGTCATGCACGACCCCGAGGCGGTGGCCCAGGTCCTCCACAATCTGATCAGCAACGCCGCCAAGTACGGCGCCGAGGGGGGCTGGATCGGGGT
>CALGIB010000186.1 GCA_937915955.1 uncultured Pseudomonadota bacterium | reverse complement strand
CCGCGGAAGGGCGGGTTGTGCCAGAAGGCAAGATGGGGTGCCCTACAAGAGGGCGGTGTTGTCAGTGTGGATGAAGGTGTCCCCGGCGAGGGTGAGTGCCTTCTGGATTTCAGCCCGGTCCAGGGCGTCGCGGAGGGTCCACTTGGCGACCGTCGGCGTCATCCCGCTGGCGCGGAGCTTGGCGTAGAACTCGTTGGCCGTCACGGCAGCGAAGCCTTCGAGGGCACCAAAGTGCTCGGCCAGAGCGGAAACGACTTCTTCCTGGTCCGGCAGGTCCGGGTGACGCGGCACTTCGAGGCCGGAAGATCGCAGAATCTCTGCCAGATTCATCGGGCAGGGGTCGATGCGAGAAGCCACGTCGAAGCGGTCCTTCATCACCCAGGAGGGGTCGAAGGTGCAGCGGTACACGGCGGGCCAGGGCTGGCGACGCAGGTCGTGACCGGCACGGAGGACCACATCGCACATCGCCGGGATCTGCTCAGGGAGGCTGCCGGAGAGCTGAGGACCTCCGCGCACCTGCTGTCCGTTGTGCTTGGTCTTCGGGCCCTGCTCCCAAGCGTTCATCACGACCGAGACCTTGGCGTAGCGAGCGGTGTCCCGGAACTCCAGGGCGACGTCACGAAGAGCACCCCAGACCTTGAAGCCTGTGTACTTTCGCTCCAGGCGGGAGAAGGTCTGCTCCGCCATGAAGCTGAAGTCGTCGATGACGAGCCAGTCGAACTTGCCCGCGACCTCCTTGATGAGCTTGGTCGCTCCCTCGATGGTGTCGACCTGGGTCGTGGCCGGCATGTAGCCGCACACGGACTGGACCGAGTGAAGGGCTCCCGGAGCCGCTGCGAACAGCGCCCTCGGGAAGGAGTAGCCCTGGTCCGTGGTCTTACCCACGCCAGACGGGCCGTAGGTCAAGATGACCTTGCTTTCAGACATTCCCTCGTTCCTCCTCGATCCTCACCAGCCTCTTATGAAGGCCGTCCGAGAGTGTCAACTGACCACGGGCACTTTCCCTGGACTTTCCTGAGAGAGCCCTTTCAACCTGGGAAAGCAGCGTTTCGGCCACAGATGCAGCCAAGCGAGGGTCGGTGGTGTTGGGGGAAGCGATCCACTCCAGGTAGGCCACCATTTTCCGGGCCACAGCCTCGGGGCTGATCAGCTCGCGTTCCCGGAAGTCGGCCAGGGCCTCCTCCAAGTCAGCGATCTTCTCCTGAGCGTCTTCCAGATCGAACTCTCGCTCGGCCAAGTCATGCTCAAGCGACTCGCAGTCGTCTTCCAGCTTCTCCACGCGTTCACGCAGAGCTTCAGCCTCAGCAACCTGGGCAGCTTCCATCCCTCTCACCTCATCCTCCTGAAGCACATAGGGCAGGCCCTGAGGCGTGTCAAGTGGCACGGCACAAGAAGGTTGTAGCACTCCGAAACTCCTGTTGAGGAGCCCAGAAGAAGCTCCTGCGCTACCCTCAACTCCTCTACGCGATTTCTCGTCTTCGGAGGGCCTCATGGCCGTCATTCTCACCGCCCCGACCAACCCCGGCACGAGTGCCTGGACCACAGGCGAAGACGTCACTGCCGGTTCCGTCGACACCGACGCCACGACTGCGGCAGGGGTCGCATCCCAGGCCGCCATCGTCGAGACGGGCAACGCCGCTGACGGGGCCACCGGGACGCTGAACATCGTCACCGGCAACTCGACCTCCGCTACCCTGGCCCACGCCTCGGGTGCGATCACTGTCGGGACGGGAACTACGACGGCAGCCGCCTCCAACGGCGGGAACTCCGGGGCCGTCACTGTCGCGTCGGGAGACACGGACTCCTCTGCCCAGGCGGCGGGGAACACGGGGAACGTGCTCGTCACATCCGGTGATGCCGACAGCGGCGGCGCAGGTGCCGGCGGCAGCTCTGGCACCGTGTCGATCGAGTCAGGCACCTCCGCCGACAGCACCACAGGCAACATCGTCATCGCCCCCGGTGTCGCCTCGTCCGAGGCAGGCCGCGGTACCACCCAGGTCCTCGGCCTCACGACGGTCCCGGCCCAGGCTACCGCCATCGCAGCGGCTCGTGTGATGAGCTTGGCCGACTCGGGCGGCATCTTCTCGGTCGCCCAGGCTGGCGTCTACCAGATCACCCTTCCCGTCCCCACCGGGGCAGGCACCCGCTACCTCTTCCTGGCCGCCGACGGTGCCGCCAACGACGTGACCATCCAGGCTGGAGTCGGTGGGTCCTTCCAGGGCACGATCATCAACGGCACGGTCGCCGTGGTCGCCGTCTCCACAGAGACGAAGATCATCTTCGAGGCTGCCGGTGTCCTGGGTGACCACGTCGAGGTCATCAGTGCCAGCACCACCGTGTGGATCGTTCGCGCTGTGACCTCGAACGCCGCAGGCATCACCGCCGCGGCGTAGTCCGAACCCGCCTCTCTCTTCGCCACTTCTTCTACTTCTTCAGGAGCTTCATCATGCCTCTTCTCCAGGCCACTACAGCTACCAGCGGCGACGCTGCTTGGACCGACGCCATCACGGCGGACACGACCTTCTCCGGCCTCACCACCTTCACGGGTGGTGTGATCCAGAACGAGAGTGCTGTCATCGCAGGGGTCACCGCCCTGACAACGGCTCAGTCGGGTGCTCTCTTCGCTGTGACACAGCCGAACCTTGCACCCTACGCCATCACTCTGCCGGCGACCGCCACCAGCGCGGGTGTCTGGTACACCTTCATCCTCGCCGTGGCTGCCAACGACGACGCGAACATCACGTCTGACGGCGTGAACATGCTCGGAGCCCTGGTCGAGGGCGGAGCCGCTGTCACGGCGGTCCTCAACACCTCGGTCGGGTTCGACGGCACCGGCGGCGTCGTCGGAGACCACGTCACGGTGCGCTGCGACGGCACCCGTTGGCTCGTCTCTGGCATCGGCTCCAACGCCGCCAGCTGGGTTCTCGGGTAGTCAGAACAGCAGCTTGACGACCAGCCTGCACCTGTTGCAACAGGGCGGGTCGAAGCCGCCGTACATGCTGGCAGCCTGCGGGTGGAGCGAGACTCCACACCGCAGGCAGCTCACGACGACACCAGGCTCACAGACGAGTCCGGTGTCGACGCATGTGTCCGTGAGGAACTCGAACCCACGGGCGTGAGTAGCCTCGGAGTCCTCCTCGGTCAGATCCGTCCGGTGAGGGATCCACGCCAGCGGGAAGGGCACCAACTTGGGCAGCTCCGGCCGACCCGGAACCTCCCAGGTGTGGTTCCCGGACTTCATCTGGCGAAGTCGATTCTCCCACCCATCTGCGGGATGGAAGAAGGCCCACCACTTCATCAAGAACTGCTTCACTTCGACCTCTTCCGGACCAGGCTTGACCTGAGCCGACCCCACGCCGTCTTGGTCCTCACGATCCGGCCTGCTGTACCTGCGACGTTGGTCTTCAAGGACCAGCGGTGCTCCGGGTCCATCTTGTGAGCCCACGCGAAGAAGCGATCCCAGGTGAAGTTGGGCTGGACGTTGGGGTGCGCCAAGAGGTGCTCAACGATCTTCGGCCAGAGTCTCAGGTACTCCTCGTCAGAGACCCTCTCCTTGCCCAAGGGCACGTCCGGGAAGTTGTAGGGGCAGCCGATGCGAAGGGCTGCTTGGAGCTTGGCCTGGTCGGTGTGCATACACCACGGAGCCTTCTCGAAGCGATCCTCGTAGACCGTGCAGCCCGGCTTCCCGTCTGGCGCGGTGCCGTAGAAGGTGCAGCAGAGCTGCGGGATGACGATCTGCCGGTCGCCGATCGGAACGGCAGCCTGGCAGGCAACCCCGCAGCGTTCGCACTTAGCCTCGTGCTCGGGGGTGTCAGGCTTCCGGGACATCACGGACTGCCTCCTGAATCGCCCTGGGGGTGTCTGTCGGGAAGTCCAACTCGTCGCCCAGCACTTCAAGAATCCGATTCCGCGCCCGGACAGGGTCGAACCCGCTGTCCGTGTAGGCATTGGCGACGTGACTCACGATGTCAGCGAGGATGACTCCGAAGACGCCAGGGTCGTCGTAGATGGGCCGGATGATGACGACCACCCCGCCGGGAGGGCCGACCTCTGTCTCAGCCGCGACCAAGGCAAGTTGCCCCTCTACGAGGACCTGCTTCACATGAATCAGCTGCGCGTCAAGATCTTCCATTCTGTCTCCTATCCCGGACCTGTGGAGGACAGGTAGCGAAGCCACGAGCCGCGCTGAACGCCTTGACCAGCTCCAGCCACGACAAGTCCGGAGTCATCGACCCATCAACTCGGCGTAGTTGAACTTCTTGCCCAGGGCCTGCTGGATGTTGACCAGCTTCTCGTCCCACCCGACCTGGATGTTGTTGTAGAGATGAACCCTCTTCGGGACCCTGATGCGAGCATGAGCGAAGGACACTCCCTTCTCCGTGGGTCTCCAGATACCTGAGGTTCTCTTCTCCGTGTCCTTTGGGTCTTTGGGCTGCTCCTCGATCAAGCCCCAGTGAGCCAGCTTGGCGAACTCACCTCCGGCGGCCAAGAGCCACTTCGGTCCGGTCTTCCTCATGGGAACCCATGCTCGCGAAGGGCCAGCAGCCAGGACGAGCCAGATCAGGCCCCGCGCCATCGTGCTGTTCAGGGGTCGCTTGTAGAGCCGAGCGAGCTGCGTGCAACATGGGCACTCAGCTCCCTCCTCCGCGTTGTCAAACACCCACTCCTGGGCGTCCTTGAGCGTAGAGCCGAGCACCGCGTTGTACTTCTCAGCCATCAGTCAGCCCACGACCAGGAGCCGCCCTTCTTGGCGTCGGCCCCGTACATGCACTTGTCGATGTGATCGCAGGCTCCGTAGCGGTGGTAGCAGCCCAGCTCGCTCATGACCTTGGGCCACTCGTCGACCTTGCGCTTCCCTGCTGCCATCTCAGCCTGCATCAGCTCAATGGACTTCTCGATGTCCCGAGCCCGCGCCACGAACTGCGCCTCAAGCGCGGGCCGACGTGGCAGGAAGATGCGCTCGAACTTCGTGTCTCCCTGGCCCGCGTGCTGGATGAGGTTGATCTCGAAGGAGGCCAGGTCGGGATGCTTCTGCCGGACAATGTGGGCGTACCCAAGCATCTGACCCGAGACCGCGAAGTACTCCTTGTGCCGCTTGGTGAGCCGACCTGTGGTCTTGTGGTCGGACGCGATGAGCCTCCCTCCGAGGTCCTCGTACATCAGGTCGAGCCGCCCGGTCAGCCGGTAGGACTTCTCCCCGGCCAGCGCCTCCATCGGACCCGGATCGAGTGTGCCGTCGTAGAGCACCTCGACCGCGACGATGCGGCGGTTGTTGAGGTCCTGCCAGTACCGCTTCCGGTAGTTGTGGAAGGTCTCCACCACGTTGGCGACGTGCTTCTCATTCCCCTGAACTTGGGCCACGAGGCGCACTGCCTCCACCGGGTCCATGAACTCGTTGGGGTTCTTGCCCTCCTGCTCCTGCTTCATGCGGGAGTACCACTGCGCCAGGGCGAGGTGGATGAGGGAACCGATCGCCAGCGGCGGCTTCTTGGAGATGTCCTCCTTCGGACCGTTCTCGTAGCTCCAGGCGTACCTCTGGAGGCACTCCGCAGCCTGCTGGAGCCGGTGCCAGCCTCGGGGGCTGGGTCCGGTGAAGATCACGGCAGGGTCATCGACTTCGGGCCAGGTACTCACAAGCTCATCTCCAGGTTCATGTAGCGCTTGCCGATCGCCTTCTTCACGTCATCCACTTCGTGCTCCCGCACCCGAGACTCCCAGGACAGCCTGCGGCACCAGCACTTCTGGCCCCTGGTGGCTCTTGAGCAGCTCTCCTGCCCAGGCGTGCTTCCAGAGGTCAAGAAGTCGCTTCGCGTCTCCGACGCAGTAGCCGATGACCTCGCCTCGCTTCCCTGCCTGCCAGCGGATCGGGGCCTCCTCCGCGGGCATCGACTTGGAGCCCGCCAAGCCGAAGGTCGTACAGTAGGTGGCCTCCAGCCTCCAACCTGAGCGGACGTTGACCTTGGCGGTGGGCTTGTAGCCGACCAGCTCTGGGTAGTTGTTGGGCACGCCCCTCGTCAGGACGGAGCCCAGGTAGTCCAGGTCCAGCTCCTTCTTCGCGGACAGGGCGTAGAGCCCGACCACCGCCCCCAGGTCCAGGCGCTTGCCGCACTTGAGCACCTCGGCCCAGAGAGGGAAGGAGGCATGGATGAGAGGGTCGTCGCAGCCCAGACCGTTCCAGGTCAAGAAGACCTCATGCTCCAGGGCGTGGCGGGCGAAGTCCTTCCAGATGTGAGGCCCCTCATCCGGGAGCCAGATGCGGGGCTCGCTCTCCTGGTTGGACCAAGAAGCCAGCACGCCGACACCACATTCAGTCTGCCTCCGCCAGTCCCCGTAGGGCAGCGGACGAGCGAACTCCAAGTCATAGGCCAAGACCTTCGGGGCCATTCCTCGTCCTCCTCATCCTCCCCTCTCACGTAGCGCGGAGAGTGCCATCCGTCACGCTCATCCGTACTGCCCGAGGTCGTTCTTGTAGGTCCCTTCAACCCCCACCCTCACGAAGTGGGGCAGCGTCAGCGTCGGGGCTCTGCGGCCGAACCGAAGAAGCAGCGAGAAGGTGGTTCCCCCCTCCAACGAGAGGTCCTGACTCGCTGTTCCCAGCCAGAGCGGGCCTACTTCGATTCTCGTTTGCAGGAAGTCCCACTGAAGAATCCCGTGGGCCGCGATCTCTGAGGACGAGTCTTTCCCGGCAGACAGGGCCAACTGCTCCACAGGCGTCACCCCCACCTCGGCCAGGATCAGGCTGGAGACCCGAGTGATGCGAACGCTGAAGTTGGTTGGGAGCCGACCTCCCTCCCGGATGTTCGTGTCTGCGATGTCCAGGATCCGCCCGTTCCTCTTCCCTCCCAGGGGAGTGTCGAAGTACACGAACTGCTTGTCGGCCAGGGAAGTCCCAGCCGGCAAGAAGATCGTGTCCCACATGCTCAGAGAGCTGGACCTGATCACTCCGTGACCATCATCGAGCCCTGCTCCGTCGTCACGACGACCACCTCTCGCTCGAAGCTGACCGAGCCGTCCGACTTGACCACGACAGTCAGGACCTTGGCCTCCCGCATCTCGGCCAGGAGGATGCTGATGGCTGACTTGAGCTGGTGGTCCCAGGTCTTTGGGGTCTCGGGGACGACCAGAGCGGGCGGAGCGGGCGGAGCCACTGGAGCAGCCTTGACCGGAACAGGCGGAACAGGCAGAGCCAACTTCTTGGCCGCCTTCTTCGCCTTGCGCGGGACCTTGCTCTTGGCCGGAGCTTCCCGCTTGACTGCATTGGCTGTCTTGATCTCTTCCCGCTTGGCATCAGCCTCAGTGCGCGTCTTGGCGATGTCCAGCTTGGACAGGACCACGTCGAAGGCAGCCTCTTCTTGGACAAGGAAGCCGACCTCACGCACGCCACCCCTGGAGGGGTAGCTGTAGACCCAGGTCGAGTTCAGGTCCTTCGACTTGCGCAGGTGCTGCCGCAGGGAGTTCTCTGAGCAGGAAGACATCCCCTTCTTCCAGAGAGTGAAGGCCACCTGCCCTGCCTCACCCTTTCGGGCAGCGAGCTGGCTGACGATCGGCCCGGCGCTCTCTCGGTGCAGCAGCGGCCCGTAGACCCCGAGCCCGACAGCGAGGACTTGGAGGATCTCAGCCGAGGTCTTCATCTCCGGGGCCTTGATCTTCACCTGCGGCCGAAGAGCTTCTACTGC
>CALGIB010000185.1 GCA_937915955.1 uncultured Pseudomonadota bacterium | reverse complement strand
CTCTTGGTGCTGGGATGCGTCTGCAAAGTGCAATAAATCCAGGTACTTAGGGCGACTCTGACGCAACTAGGCGGAAACGTTAAAGAAACTGAAAGGGGGCTGGAAAGGTGGCGAAGAGGGGCATCCTAGGCCGTGCGGCTGGCGCGCTCCGGGCCCTCACGGGTCGCGACGAAGCCCACCAGGAGCCCCACCGAGGTGGCATTCCAGGGCCCGGCGGCGAGGGTGAGGGCGAGGGCGCAGAGGGTGAAGAGGGGCAGGCGAAGGCGAAGGTGAAGCGCGGCCGCCCCAGGGTCCTCACCAGCAGGGCGAGGGCGCGCATCCTGGCCGCGATCCGAGAGGGGTCGACCCGAAAGGCCGCAGCTCGGGCCGGCGGTGTTGGCCTTTCAACCCTTCAGGCAGCGCTGGCCGAAGGGCGGGCAGATCCAGAGGGTCCCGAGGGCGACTTCGCCAGGGACGCCGCCGCAGCCGAGGAGGACTGGCGGGCCAAGCGGGCCACGAAGGGGCTCAGGCGCCGCAAGGGCGATACACCCCTGTCCGAGATCCACCACCTGGGCCGTGTGCTCAACGCAAGCCCCGACGAGCTCGACAGGGTAGAGGCTCCCGGGCTGGTGGCCTCCGCCCTCAAGTCTGCCGAGGCAGCGGCTCAGCTGAAGGAGCGCGCGCTCCAGGCCTGCCGGGATCACCTGCTCCCCTTCGCAGTGCACGTCTACATCGGCCGCCGGCCCTACTACCGGGTGAACTGGCACCACCGCGGCCTCGCCGACGTGCTAGAGAAGTTCGCCCGGGGTGAGCTCCGGCGCCTGCTGGTGAGCCTCCCGCCGCGGCACGGCAAGACCGAGCTGGCCATCAAGGCGCTCTCGGCCTGGATCCTCGGGCAGGACCCGGACCAGCGGATCATCGTGGGAGCCTACTCGGCGCGCCTGGCCGGGACCTCGAGCAAGCATGTGCGCAGGGTCATCGCCAGCGCAGCCTACCGGGAGGTATTCCCGGACGTGGCACTCCCCTCCAGGCGCGAGGTGCTGGCCGGTGAGAAGACCATGCAGGGCGGGGAGTGGGAGCTCGGCGGGACGGCACGCGGCGGGCTGTTCGCCAGCGGGCTCAACGGCTCCGTGACGGGGACAGGTGGCGGTTACGTCCTGGTGGATGACCCCTGCAAAAACAGAGCAGAGGCAGAGTCGGTCATCTACCAGCAGACCGTGCTGGAGCACTACAACGATGACTGGTGCAGCCGCACCGAGGCTCCCGACTGCCGCATGATCATCGCGACCAGGTGGGGGGACCGGGACCTAATCGGCCAGGTGCTCGAGCAGGCGGCCGGCGACCCGAGCGCCGACCAGTGGACCGTGATCAACGTGCCGGCGATCCTGGACGACGAGTCCGAGCGGTGCGAGTGGGATCCGAGGGAGATCGGGGAGCCGCTCTGGCCGGAGCTGTACCTCCGCTCCGAGGAGTGGGACGAGCCGCCGGAATGGGAGGAGATCGCCAAGCGCGCCGTCCACGACCTCCGCCAGAAGATCAACTCCACCGTGGGGGGCGACAGCCTCTACCAGGGGCGCAGCCGGGCGAGGGACGGGGGGATCTTCAAGGCCGAGTGGTTCACGCAGCGATGGACCGTTTTGCCAAAGCTCCCCGGGGAGTGGGCCATCTCGTGCGACCCGAAGGCGAGCAGCTCCAAGCGGCCCTGGGCGTCGTACACGGTATACCAGGTGTGGTTTCGGCCGCACGGTCACGCCCAGTGCTACCTCGTGGACGAACGCAGGGGCAAGGTCGGGATCGACGGTGCGATCCACATGCTCCACGAGATCGTCGCCGCTTGGCCACAGGCGACGGCGAAGTACATCGAGCGGCGCGGCTACGGTGGCACTCTGATCGACCTGTGCTCTGCTCCTCACGCAGTGGGGGCGCAGCAGTATCCAGCGGTGACCGGCCTGGTGGCGGTCGACCCGCAGAAGGGCGGCGACAAGATCACCCGCGCCGAGGCCATCGTGCCGCTCTGCAGCGCTGGCAACGTGATCCTCCCCCACCCGTCGGTGTGTCCGTGGATCGGAGACTGGGAGCGGGAGGTCGTCAGATTCCAGGGGAAGAAGACCGACGTGGGAGACCGCGTGGACACCATGTCCCAGATGCTCGACCGCTGGCGCATCGTCTCGCAGCCCTTCCGCTACCAGGGGGGCGGCCGTCGCGAGTCGGGCAGCTTCCGGCGGGCCTTCGGGATGTGAGCCGCTACCTGGCGCAGTGGAGGACGCCGCGCCCAGCGAGATCCCGGCACCCGCTCCCGCCTTCGCAGTCGTCGTCAAAGGAGCAGCGGGCCGTGCAGTACTCGCCCCAGGCGTAGCGGACGCAGTCCAGCCCGCGGCACTGCTCGGCGGCCCACTCCACGCATGGCGGCTCGCAGACGCCACGGGGGACCTGGCAGGCGCCGAAGAGCCGCGACGGCCACACAACCCCGTCGCCTTCCCCTTCGCAGTCTACGCAGTCGTCATCGTCTGGAGGCGGCGCAGGCCGCCGGTCATCGCAGCCAGCGGCGAGGGCGAGAGTGAGGGCGAGGGCTAAGGCAGCGGTCCGCATGGTGGCCTCCCGTGGTGGTGCAGCCCTTAGACGATCTAGTCGCCTTGCCATTCTACAGATCCGCTGCTAGCCTACGGACATGGCAGTGTCCCGAGCAGTCCGCGGCCGCCTTACGTCTACGCAGGCGACTTCCGCCCGTGAGGACTTGGCGCAGATCTCCAGCGGCTACAAGCTCAACCCGGCCACACTCACCGCAGCGCAAGCAGAGGCAGACCAGGGCCGGCCCCGGCGCCTGATCGAGACGATCAACGACCTCCGCGGCCGCTGCGGGCACCTGGCAGGCCTGGAGCAGGTCCGCCGGGCCGCGCTGACTGGCAAACCATGGGAGCTGCTACCGGGGCGCCGCGGCGGGGTCGAGACGCCCACCATAGTCGTGGACGCCTGCCAGGACATGCTCACCTCGCTGAAGGGCTGGCCGGGCATGCTCGGGGACGCCCAGGACGCAGTGCTCCACCCCCTCTCCGCCTTTGAGTTGACCTGGGAGTGGAGCGGCTCGCAGCTCTGGCCGACTGCGGTGCAGTGGGTCCACCCCAAAAGATTCCACTGGAACACGACCTACGAGAACGTCCCCGGGCTGGACCTCGGAGAGCTGCGCCTCTCGGTCGCCGCCTCGCAGGCCGGGCGCACGTCCGACGCCGCCACCTACGGGGAGCGCCTCCGCCGGGACAAGTGGATCATCCACCAGATCCGCACCCGCTCCGACTGGCCCTGGCGCCTCGGAGTCGGGCGCGCTGTCGCGTGGATGGAATGCTTCAGGGGCTTCTCATTCGCTCAGTGGATGACGTGGCTGGAAGTGTGTGCCACCCCGCTGCGCCTGGCCGAGGTGCCCAGCAACACCCAGGACGACGCCAGGGCGCGGATCAACGCTGCCCTGGACGCCCTCGGCAGCGACGGGTATGCCACCCTCGACGAGACGGCCAACGTCAGATTCGAGGGCAGTGGCAACCAGGGCGGCGACCAGTCCTACCAGCGCATGGTGGACACCTGCGCATCTGAAATGTCGAAGGCCCTGCTCGGGCACACCGGGACCGTTGACGTTGAGCCGGGCCGCCTCGGTGGCGAATCCATGGCCGTCGAGGTCGCGCAGTGGCTCGTTGAGTCGGACGCCCGCGCCATCGAAGAGACGATGGGCGAGTGCCCGCTGGCCCCCTTCGTGCGCTACAACTGGGGCCCCGAGATCCCGGCGCCGATCCTGCACCTGCAGGTGGACGCCCAGATCTCCAGGCGCGAGCGCATGGCCATGGCAAAGGAAGCCTGGGCGATGGGGATGCCGGTGGACATGGAACACCTGGCAAGCTCCACCGGGGTGCGCCTCACGACCGACCCGAGCCGGGCTGTCCCCGCGCCCCCGCAGCAGGCAGGGCTCCAGCAGTCCGCCGGGGTGACCGCCCCGCAGCCGGCCCCAGGGCAGCCAGAGCCTGTCGGTGGAGAGGAGCCGGCCCCAGGGTCCGGTGTGTCCGGTGGTGGCGCCCAGGACCCAGCAGAGCCAGAGCCTGGCGCGGTGGACCCCACCACGTCGCTGAACGGCGCACAGGTGACGGCGCTGCTCGATATCCTCGCTCAGGTGTCCGCTGGCACGCTGCCGAGGGAGACCGGCCTACAGGTCATCATGGCCGCCTTCGGGATGGCTCGCGAGCTTGCAGAGCAGATCATGGGGGATCTCGGGCTAGGTGAGCCGGCGCCCGTGGAGGTAGACGGATGAGAGGCTGGACGCTCACGGCCCAGGCCCCCGGCGAGCTCGAGCTGCTGGTCTACGGAGACATCTGGGCCCAGGCCTACGACGAAACCGAGGTGAGCGCGGCCAGCTTCGCCCGTCAGCTCTCGGAGCACGCCGACGCCCGCCTGATTCGGGTGCGCATCAACTCCCGGGGCGGCGACGCCTTCGCCGGGATCGCGATCTACAACCTGCTGGCAGCCCACCCCGCCCGGGTGGAGGTGACGATCGAGGGGCTGGCCGCTTCGGCCGCCTCCGCCGTCGCGATGGCCGGGGACCGGATCATCCTGCGGCGTGGCGCCCAGATCATGATCCACCTGCCTGCCGCCTTCGGTGGTGGCAACGCCGACGAGATGAGGCGCAGCGCGGACACCCTGGACAAGCTCACCTCGAGCTACGCCTCCATCTACGCGGCCCGCACCGGGCTGTCGTCGGAACGGCTGCGCGAGCTCATGGCGGACGAGGTGTGG
>CALGIB010000184.1 GCA_937915955.1 uncultured Pseudomonadota bacterium | reverse complement strand
CCGCCGAGGCATCAGCTACTACTACAAGAAGAGCTACCGTCAGGCCTTCCTGGAACTGCAGAGGGCCTAAACCCTGGCCCCCGAGATTCCGAACATCCGGAAGTACGTGCAGATGGCGATCAAGAAGCTGGAGCGCTCGGGCGACGGCTGAGCCGGACTGCGCACCCTGCTTCGCGGCCCTCTTCGCATCACTGCGAAGGGGGCTTCGCGCTCTGGCCCTGCGCTCCGCTCAAGTGCCTGAAAACTGGAGGACGCCCGGTTGGCCTGGCCCTTGCAAAAGAGCAGACGACCATCCTGTGCGAGGACCTCCCTTCATGACGACCACCACCGCCAAGCCCCAGCTGCTCCAGAACCGCAACCGCACCGTCGCGCGCAGCTTCTACCGTCACCTCAAGTCCGAGGGCTTCTCGCACGAGCAGATCATCGAGCTGTCGACGAACCTGCTCGACATGGTCGCGACCGACATCCGCGACGACCAGAGCCCCGCCGAAGCCAAGTAGCTCTCGCGCTTCGCACACCAGTCAGGCCCGCTTCGGCGGGCCTTTCGTGTTCCTTGCCCGAGCGCCCCTCGCGGGGCCGCTACTCCACGATCGTGCTGATGGGCTGCTCGACGCAGCGCGAGGCGTTGTCGAAGCAGATGTCGACGGTGCCGCTCCAGCGGCCCGCCACGACGGGCACCAGCTGGATGGTCACGTCCTGGCTCGTCCCGCTGGGCAGCGGCGCCTCGAAGCGCAGGTTCAGATCGCCGGTGGCCGCGCCCTCGAAGAAGTCCGTCAGCGCGGGCTCGGTGTCCAGGACGTCGAAGCCCTGGTGGTAGCCGTCGCCCAGGTCCACGTCGCGGAGCGTGTGCTCCTCGCTCGTGGCGTTCGTGGCCGTCACGGTGAGCACGCAGGGCACGTCCAGCGCGCAGCTCCGGGGGGGGCTCGCAGATCCGCCGACAGGCCTGGGGGCACCTCGCCCTCGACCATCAGCAGGCCCATGCCCCCGCAGCAGATCAGGGCCGCGCCGCCGCCCAACAGACCCAGGCACCCCAGCAGGATGGGCTTCTTGCCTTCGTGCTCCTTGCGGACGTTGCTCACGACGGCCGCCCCAGGACGCCCATGAGCTCGTCCCACTCGCGCTTGGACAGGCCGCTGTCCTTCTGATCCACGGGCTGGCCGGCCAACATGCGCTGGACGACCTCGACTCCGTTCCGGGACAGGAAGGCGCCCCCCAGGCGGTAGTCGCTGAAGGCCTCCCAGGTCAGCGGCACCCAGGCTTCGACCAGCCGGGCGATGGCCTCACCGAAGACCCGGATCTCGTACTGGGCGTGGCTGTGCAGCCGTAGGGACAGGAAGTGCAGCAGGTTGTGCAGGTCGATCTTCCAGTACCACTGGGTGTAGTAGTTGACCGGCAGGCTCATCCGCGCCAGCTCGCGCGCCAGGGCGTGCTCGTCCATCAGCTCGGTGTAGGTGTCGTACGAGGACATCGCGTCACGCTTGAGCAGCTCCAGGACCTGGGCGGACTGCTCGTCGGTCAGCACCTCGCCGCGGCCCTGCTTGTTGTCCTTTGACTGCACCGCCAGGTCCTGGGGCGCGGGCAGGTAGAACTCGCGGTCGAGCACCGAGTAGCGGGCGCTGATCTCGTTGACGTTGGCCGTGCGGTGCCGGATCCACTGGCGCGCCACGAAGATGGGCAACTCCACGTGCAGCTTGAGCTCGGCCAGCTCGAAGGGCGA
>CALGIB010000183.1 GCA_937915955.1 uncultured Pseudomonadota bacterium | reverse complement strand
GCTGACCGGCTCGATCCCGAGGGCCCCCAGCAGGCCGTTGATGGCGCCGAACTGGAAGTGGAACATGCCCTTCCAGATGAGCGCGGTGATGTAGTTCGGGATGGCCCAGGGCAGGATCAGCAGCACCCGGAACAGCCCGCGCAGCCGGACCCAGGGCTCGCGCAGCAGCATGGCCAGCGCCACACCGATGGTGACGTGCAGAACGACGTTGGCGCCGGTCCAGAGCAAGGTCACGAGCATCGTGTAGTAGAAGCTCTGGGGGCTGGTGATCGACCAGTCCCGAGCCAGCACGATGTCCACGTAGTGGGCCATGCCGACGAAGGTGTACTCGCCGCCGGAGTGCGAGAACAGGCTGACGCCGGCGCCGAGGACGAAGGGCAGCACCACCAGCCCGGCCATGGCGACCGCAGCCGGCGCGACGTAGCCGTAGGCGAAGGACCAGCCCCGCATCTCCTGGCGAAGCCCGGCGTCCGAGAGCTTCCAGCCGAAGAAGCCGAGCAGGCTGACCACCGCCAGCCCGAGCGCGACGAGCCAGGGGCGGGGGTCGGCCGGAGGAGGCGGCGGCCGAGTCACGATCTCGAACTCGGTCTGAGCGCCGGAGAGCGCGCGCTCGGGCGTCATGTCCCCGCGCAGCAGCCGCCTCCAGGCCCGCGCCATCGGCTCCCAGGTGGCCCCCATGTCCGGGTGCGTGGGCATGGGCACGCTGTGCTCGAGCTGCTGGGCGAAGGCGGCCAGGACAGGATCGTCCAGCTCGATCCGGGTGGCCACCGGCTGGCGCCCCAGCTCGGCGCGGACCCGAGCGGACTCGGGCGTGGCCAGGAACTCGGCGAGCTCCTGGGCCAGCTCCGGGTGCCTGGCGTAGGCGGAGACGAAGGCGCCCTCGACCGTCAGCCAGGGCGCGGCGGGCAGGCCCGTCGAGGAGACCGTCGGCAGGGGCACGACGCGGAAGTCCACGTCCTCGATCTCGCCCAGGAACCAGGGGCCGTTGATGACCATGGCCGCGCGGCCGTCGTTGAACAGCTCGGTCACCAGCGCGCCCGTGGGCTCCTGGGGGACCACGCCGCTGTCCAGCGCCAGGTGCTTCACGAAGGCCATGGCCTCGGCGTTGCCCGGCTGGCTCAGATCGACGACGCCGTCTCGGAAGACGCCGCCTCCGTGGCCGTTGAGCCAGGCGGCGTTGGCGTAGGCCGAGCTGGCCTCGTAGGCCAGGCCGAAGGTCTCGCCGTGGGTGGCCTTCGCGGCGATCTCGAGCAGCTCGTCCGTGGTGGTGGGCGCCACCTCGATCAGGTCCTCGTTGAGGAACAGGACCAGGCACTTGTAGGCCAGCGGCACGGCGTAGAGCTGGCCCTGGTAGGTCAGCGCGTCGACGGTGTTGGGGTGGAAGGGCGAGGTGTCCACCGTCAGCGGCACCACCAGGCCGGTCTGCGACCAGTCCCCCACCCGCTCCTGGGCGAAGAGGAACAGGTCCGGCCCGTTGCCGTGAGGCGAGGCCGTCTCGAGCTTCTTGGTGTAGCTCTCGCTGGGCACCATCAGGGGGCGGACCACGATCTCCGGATGCTGGGCGTCCCAGGCCTGGATCAGCTGCTCCAGCGCCTCGCGCTCCTGACCACGGTAGGCGTGCCAGACCGCGAGCTCAGCTGGCTCCTCGGCCAGAGCCAGGCCGACCAGCAGCAGACCCGTCATTCGCCGACACGCTCGCCGGTGGCGGGGTCGAAGCGGTGCACGCGGCCCAGGTCGATCTGCACGAGCTGACCGGGCTCGAGCCGGCCGACGCGCTCGGTCTCGAAGCGCGCCACCAGGGGCTGACCGTCCAGGCTGAGGTGGGCGTGGAGCTCCCAGCCCAGGTGCTCGACGACCTCGACCCGGGCCTGGCGGGGGCCGCCCCAGGTGACGTCGTTGGGGCGCACGCCCAGCTGCTCTCCGCCCAGGTCCAGGAAGTTCATCGCCGGGGAGCCGATGAAGCCCGCGACGAAGCGGTTGGCCGGCCGGTCGAAGAGCTCCTGGGGGCTGCCCACCTGCTGGGCGATGCCCGAGTTCAGCACCAGGATGCGGTCGGCCAGGGTCAGCGCCTCGACCTGGTCGTGGGTGACGTAGACGATGGTGGCGTCCAGGCCGCGGTGCAGGCGCTTGAGCTCCACCCGCATCTGGTTGCGCAGCGAGGCGTCGAGGTTGCTGAGCGGCTCGTCGAAGAGGAAGACGCGCGGCCGGCGCACGACGGCCCGTCCCATCGCGACGCGCTGGCGCTGCCCGCCCGAGAGCGCCTTGGGCAGCCGATCCAGATAGGGCCCAAGGCCCAGCATCTCGGCCGCCTCGTTCACCCGCTGGTCGATCTCGGCCTGGGGCGTCTTGCGCACCTTCAGCCCGAACTCCATGTTCTCCCGCACCGTCATGTGCGGGTAGAGCGCGTAGGACTGGAAGACCATCGCCACGTCGCGGTCGCGGGGGGCGACCTCGTTCATGCGCTGCCCGTCGATGCGCAGCTCGCCGTCGCTGATCTCCTCGAGCCCCGCGATGCAGCGCAGCAGGGTGCTCTTGCCGCAGCCCGAGGGGCCTACAAGCACGAGGAACTCACCGTCCCCGACCGAGACATCGACACGCTGGAGGACCTCGACGTCCCCGTAGGACTTGCGCACGCCGTCGAGCTCGACCGTCGCCATGAAACCTCCGGGCCTACAGACCGGCCAGCGGTGCCCATGACACGCGCGGGCTACCCTGGACCGGCAACGTGAGGTCAGGATGCCCAAGCTGCTCGTGCGCGCCGGTCTGAAGGGACACCAGAAGTTCGAGCTGAAGCCCGGCGACACCATCATCGGACGAGGCGACGACGCCACGCTGAGGCTGCCCAACGTCTCGGTCAGCCGCCACCACTGCCGCATCGAGATGACGCCGTCCCAGGCGCTGCTGGTCGACATGGAGAGCCAGAACGGCACGCTGCTCAACAACAAGCCGATCGAGGCCCCGGCGCTGCTCAAGACGGGAGACGAGGTCCGCGTCGGCAAGTTCTCGCTGATCTACCTGACGGACGACAAGAAGGACCGCTTCTTCCGAGGTCGCTTCGTCGAGTACCTGCCCGAGTACGAGCCCACCGAGATCGCCAGCGACGAAGCCAGCACCTTCGCGATGAGCAAGGAGGCGCTCAAGGCGATGGCCAACCAGGACGACGTGGTCGAGAACGCGCGCCTGGTGCTGGACGGAAACACCAAGAAGTTCTGGTTCCCCGAGGCCCGCAAGCTGACCTTCGGCGGCAAGGGCATGATCGAGGTCGAGGGCTGGTGGACCTGGGGCACCTGCGCCGAGGTCGACTACGACGGAAGCCGGCACCGGGTGACCAGGCTGGGCTGGATGACCAGCGTCGAGGTCAACGGCAGCAAGGTCACGAAGTCGCGACCGCTCAAGGATGGGGACCGCCTGGTGATCGGCACGACGCGGTTCAAGTACACGCTGGACTGAGACGAGCGAGCGCCTCACTCTGGAGGCGCCTCCTCCAGCGGAGGGCCCACAGGCGAGCCCAGCGCCTGCCAGTCCTCGAGCACCCAGATCGGGAGGTAGTGGTCGCCCCAGCCCCGGACGTGCACCCGCGTCACAGCGGACCACAGGCCCGCGTCCCGGGTGACCTCGACCACGTCGATCCAGGGGACCAGGACGTCGTCCAGGCCCGGACGAAGCGGCGGGAGCAGCTTCATCGCCAGCCCCTGCTCGTGCACGCCGACCGAGAGACCCCAGTTCACTCGGACCAGCATGATGCGCGCGCTGGGGCAGCGTCGGGTCGCCAGGGGCCCCCGCCAGGGCCAGATGCGACAGGCCTGGTGCCAGCCGCTCAGCCAGGCCGTGCTGATGACCAGCGTCACGCTGAGGGTGAGCGTCACGAACGCGAGGATGGCGACGGGGAGCCACATGGCGGG
>CALGIB010000182.1 GCA_937915955.1 uncultured Pseudomonadota bacterium | reverse complement strand
GACAGCGCGGAGGCGGCGGGGGCCGGGTACGCGTTCATCAGCGCGCTGACCGGCGAGGACTCGGTCTCCTACGGGGGGCAGGTCTTCCGGCAGCTGCTCATCGACGACATGAAGCACTGGCTCGGCGGGCTCACCGAGAGCATCGACGCAGGCCAGCGCTACCCGGTCGAGGGTGACGTCGCCGCGGACCTCGAGTTCTACCTGGACTTCGACAGCAGCACCTCGGGGCAGCTCCCCATCGGCCTGAGCACCGACCCCGGCACGCTGCAGCGGGTCTACGACGAGGTCGGCTCCGACAAGAACCTCTGGGGCAAGCTGGCCGGCAACGACCCCGTCGGGCAGCACACCGACTGGTCCACCGGGTTCGTCGGCTGGCCCTCGGACGAGGTGACCACGCCGGAGAGCCTGGTGCGGCTGTGGGTCGAGGCCATCGACGCCCAGGCCGCGCAGCGCGTGCGCGGCGAGGTCGCGCTGGACCCCTCGGGCCAGCCGATCGCCGCGGTCTTCGTCAGCCCCGAGGGGCAGAACTACCGGCAGCTGCTGGAGAAGTTCCTCCGGGGCGCCGTCGCGCTGAGCCAGGGCACCGACGACTACCTGGACGACGACGTGGCCGACAAGGGGCTGCTTTCCGACCACACGGTCGCCGTCGAGGGGCAGGCCTACACTGAGCTCGAGCACGCCTGGGACGAGGGCTTCGGCTACTTCGGCGCCGCCCGCAGCTACGGCGAGTGGAGCGACTCCGAGATCGCCGTCGGCTTCCAGGACGTCGACGCGGACGGCTCGATCGACCTGCTCAGCGAGTACTGCTGGGGCCACAGCGTCAACGCGGGCAAGCGGGATCTGGACGCGGACACCGACTTCAGCGGGCAGGCCTTCGGCGCCTTCCACGCTGGTCGCTCGCTGCTGGCCCACACGGCGGGGCAGGGGCTCACTGAGGCCGAGCTGGACACCCTGCGCGGCCACCGCGATCAGGCCCGGCTGGCCTGGGAGTCCGCCGTCGCCAGCAGCGTCGTGCACTACATCAACGAGGTCATCGTGGACACCGAGTCCGTGGGCGACGAGGCCTACAGCTTCGAGGACCACGCCAAGCACTGGTCCGAGGGCAAGGGCTTCGCGCTGAGCCTGCAGTTCAACCCGGCCTCGCCGGTCTCGGACGCCGAGTTCCTGACCCTGCACGAGCTGCTTCGGACCGCTCCGGAGCTGGGGGACGAGGAGGCACGCGTCGCCTACGTCCTGGACCTGCTCGCCGCTCGGGAGCTGCTCGGCCAGGCCTACGGCTTCTCGGCGGACAACCTGGGGGACGAGCATGGCCTCGGTGGCTGGTAGGCGCGCCTCCTGGGTCGTGCTCGCCGGGCTCACGGGCCTGGCTGTGGCCCAGGCCTGCACCCGGGGCGGGCTCGACTCGGTGCTGGACAGCTTGATCGACGACGTGCTGGCCGCGGTCGGTCCCGAGGTCGTGCAGCCCGGTCTGGCCGAGTTCCAGGGCAAGCTCGCGCTGCTGGAGCAGGAGCTGACGGACTGGCAGGCGCTGGGTGGCGAGCCCCTCGAGGCACGCGCGGCCTGGGTCGAGGCGATGCTGGCCTGGCAGCGGGTCGAGACCTGGCAGATCGGTCCGGCGGGCAGCTCGCTGAGCGTGATCGGGGGCGAGGACCGCCGAGACGAGATCTACAGCTGGCCGACCCTCAACACCTGCCGCGTGGATCAAGAGACGACCGAGGGGGCTTGGGACCAGGCCGACTTCTTCTCGGAGAACCTGGTGAACAGCTACGGCCTGGATGCGCTCGAGCACTTGCTCTGGGCCGGTCCCGAGCACACCTGCCCCAGTCAGGTCGGCCTGGACGAGGCCTGGGATGAGCTCGGACCCCAGGGCCTGCTCTCGGCCCGGCAGGGCTTCGCGTTGGCGCTGGCTGGGCAGCTTCAGGTCGAGGCGGCGGCGCTCTCGGCCCGCTGGGAGGAGGGCTTCGCCGAGGACATGCGCGCCTCCTCGGACCGGAGCCCCTACGCTAGCCAGACCGAGGCCCTGAACGAGGTCTTCGCGGCGATGTTCTACCTGGACCCGATGACCAAGGACCGCAAGCTGGGCCTGCCCCTGGGCGTGGGCGGCGAGCCGGCCCCCGAGGAGGTCGAGGGCCTGGCGAGCGGGCAAGGCGCGGCCTTCGTGGCGGCCAACTTGCAGGGCTTCTCCGCGCTGTTCGCGGGTGGCGGGGGTGCTGGCCTGGACGATCTGCTCGTGGAGGTAGGGCACGGGGACCTCGCCGAGCAGGTGCTGACTGCGGCGAGCACCGCCGAGGCCTCGGCCCTGGCGATCGAGCTGCCGCTGGACGAGCAGATCGAGCAGGACGCGGCGCCGGTTCAGGCGCTCTACGAGCAGGTCGACGTCGTGACGGATCTGCTCGAGGGGGACGTCGCCACGGTGCTGACGCTCACCGTCCCGAGTGAGGCGGCGGGTGACAACGACTGAGGCCATCGGCTGGGTGATCGCGCAGCTGGCTCAGCCTCTGCTGAACCCGGCCAGCCGGACCTGGTGGCCTGCTCTGGCCCTGACCGGGCTGGTCGCGGCGGTCTACCTGCTGGTGCGACGACCCGCCTGGACCTTGTCCGGGGTCTGGACCACGCTGCGCCACCCGTCCTCGATCCTGGACGTTCAGCTCATGCTCGGGCGACGGCTGCTCTGGACGCTGCGCGGGCCCGCGGGCCTCGGCGGCGCCTGGCTGCTCGCCACCCACGGCGTGCGGTGGCTGGACGCCAGCCTGGGACGGCCCGAGCCCTGGGAGGGGCCGACGTGGGTGGTCGTGGTCGCCTACAGCCTCGGCCTGTTCCTGGCCTGGGACGCCTCGCGCTTCCTGCTCCACGCGCTGATGCACCGGGTGCCGGCGCTCTGGGCCCTGCACCAGGTGCACCACAGCGCCGAGGTGCTCACGCCGCTGACCTTCCACCGCATCCACCCGCTGGAGTCGCTGCTCTACGAGCTCCGCGGCGTGCTGGTCACCGGCCTGGTCACCGCCGGCTTCTTCTATTTCTTCCGCGGCGCGACCTCGAACTGGACGCTGATGGGCGTGCCGGCCTCGGGGCTGCTGCTCAACGTGGTCTTCGGGAACCTGCGCCACAGCCACGTCTGGCTGCGCTTCCCCGCGCGCCTCGAGCGGTGGCTGCTCAGCCCGGCCCAGCACCAGGTCCACCACAGCGCTGACCGGGTCCAGCAGGGCCACAACCTCGGGACCTGGCTGGCCGTATGGGACCGCATGGCGGGCACGCTCGAGCTGGCCGAGACACCCCCCGCGCGCTTCGGACTCTCGAGCCGCAACCACGGCCACGACCTGCTCTCGGCCTGGCTTGGGCCGCTGCGCGGGCTGCTCCCGGGGGTGGCCGCCCTGCTCCTGGTGGCGCCGGCGCTTGCCTCGGCCCAGGACGAGGAGGGAGCGGACGAGTTCGACGACGAGGTCGGCATGACCATCGTCGTGACGGACGAGGCGGGCACGCCCCGGGTGGCCGGGAGCGCGCACCTGCTGGGCGAGCAGGAGCTGGAGCGCTTCGAGTACGACAACATCGAGCAGGTGCTCGGCGGCGTGCCCGGCGTCACGACCCGCAGCGAAGATGGCTACGGGCTGCGTCCGAACATCGGCATCCGGGGAGCCAACAGCGACCGCAGCGCCAAGGTCACGCTGATGGAGGACGGCGTGCTGCTCGCGCCGGCGCCCTACGCCGCGCCGGCCGCCTACTACTTCCCCATGAGCACGCGGCTGGTCGGGGTCGAGGTGTTCAAGGGACCGGCCTCGACCCGGCACGGCCCCAACACGGTCGGCGGCGCCATCAACCTGCGCACGCGCGGCATCGAGGATGGGCTGGCCTGGCGGGTGGACCTCGCGGGCGGGCTGCGGCAGTCCGGCAAGCTGCACACCTACGTGGGCTTCGGCGGCGACAAGGCGGGGGTCCTGGCCGAAGGCGTGCTGCTGCACACAGCGGGCTTCAAGGAGCTCGACGGCGGCGGCGAGACGGGCTTCGACCACGG